>JAJZOT010000140.1 GCA_021847855.1 Thermoplasmata archaeon
TTATATCAGCAGGCAATTACCTTCGATAGAATTAGGATAATACAAGGATTCTGATTTATTGAGAAAAAGTGTTACAAATGGAAGATTTCGAATCGCTGAATTTAAGTAAAGAATTGTTAGCAGCTTTGAATGAAATGGGCTTCAAGTCACCGACTGAGGTCCAGGCACAGACAATACCGTATGTGCTCAAGGGCAAGGATGTCATAGTTAAGTCTAAGACTGGAACCGGGAAGACCGGTGCATTCCTCATACCTATCATACAGATGCTCAAGCCAACTGACAGGATAGCCGCACTTGTTGTTGTTCCGACAAGGGAACTTGCAATGCAGGTCTTCAACGTCATGAAGAAGATATCGCTCGGAAGCGGAATCAAGGGCGCTCTCGTTTATGGGGGGGCATCGATCAACGTCCAGATAGATCATCTCAGGAGAAGACCGCAGATAGTCATCGGAACACCCGGTAGAATCATTGATCTAATGGAGAGGGAGGAACTCGATCTTTCGAATGTGAAGCATCTTGTACTCGACGAGGCTGACATGATGCTGGACATGGGCTTCATAGATGATGTTGAATTTATCATAAAGAAATCAGGAAGGGAGAAACAGGTCATGCTCTTTTCGGCAACAATACCGCCAAGGATATCTGGCCTTTCCGATCGGTACATGCACAACCCGCAGTTCATTGAGATAAGTCATGACCAGGAGCTCACAGTTGAGAGCATCTCTCACAGTTATTCAATATCAGAGAGATCACACAAGCTGAGAACATTATTCGCATACATTGAAACATTCAAGCCCAGAAAGGCCATAATATTTTCTGACACAAAAAGAAATGCAGATTATCTTTACAGGGCACTCACCAGGCAGGGATACAGTGTCACCGCTATTCATGGGGACATGAGCCAGGCGCAGCGCGAGAAATCCATGCAGGAATTCAGGCAGGGAACTCAGTTCCTCGTTGCAACAAACGTTGCCGCGAGGGGTCTTGATATCAGGGAGATATCACATATCATAAACTATGACACCCCTCTGGATCCATATGTTTACGTTCACAGGGTTGGAAGATCTGCCCGTATGGGCGCAGACGGCCAGGCGTTCTCGATTGTTATTCCTGAGGAAGAGTATATAATAAGAGATATCGAGGATTCTGTGTCCGTTAGAATGCGCCCAGTATATCTGGATGAAAGTAAATATGACACACCCGCTTTCAAGAACATCGAGCACGGTTCCAGGCCGCAGAGGCAGGGAGATTTCCATCAGCAGAGATTCAACAGGAACGGCGGCCAGAGGAGATCAAACTCATATTCAAACAAGAACCGCCACTCCAGATCCAATGGTAATTTTTAGGATATAATTCCTGAAAGGTTACCTGCTTCTTCTATTAGAGGATGGCTAGTTACGCATATCGCATTGACCTGAATCCCTTACATTTTGTGCGCGTTTAAACACCTCGATTCAGATTGTTCCTGAAGCAGAAGGAAAAGTATTTTTAAAGTGCTTGCCATAGATCGCCGTTGTATCTTGAATGAAATTTCAAAGTTACTGAAAGGACTGGGAATAAATATGGACATGATAGAGATTAAAAAGGGCGGGAAGTACAAGGTTATATCAGCGAGCGGCGGGGATGATCCGATGGTCACAGAGGGGGAATATGTAGGCTATACTGTGCTCGGGGAAGAGGGTGCAGTTGTTTTCAGGGTAAAGAACAATTCCAAGAGCCTCCTAAGGATGATACCTGTCTCCGGCCTTTATGCAATAGAATTTGAAAACGAGGACCTCCTCAAGCAGAAAGAGAAGACAGATGAAACTGGTAAGATGGATTATATAAAATAATTTGAACAGAGATCTGTATACACAGGGCCATCAGGGGTCAAATCGCTTCTTATGAATGAAACCCTGCTGACTTTCATTTTAATATCAAATTTTTTTTCAATCCACGATCTGTTCAATGAAACCGGTCTTCTGGATCTTCCAATTGTGATATGTGGCAGGAATCCCCTCCTGTCGGTTTGTTGTGAAATTTCTGAGACTTTATTGTAGATATCGGTCAGTCCATCCCCGCTTACAGACAGCGCCAGCACAGTAGCACGAGAATTCCCGGGAAGCCCCATTATTGATTGCACAATAACTGCAGGGGCATTGAATTTCACTTCTTTCATTCTGGAAATGATAGCATCAATTTCCGACTTTTTCCTGTCACCCAGGAAAAGAATGGTCATGTGGAGGTTCCTGACATCTGTCATCCTGAAAGGTGAATCAGCGAACATATTCTGAATTTCACATATTTCATTGGAATTATCCACAGGTATCCCGAAGAAACACCGTATCATCAATTCGCGGGTCATTTTCTCTCCTTTCCGGGATCAACATCGGAAATAAAAAGTGCCACGTCTTCGATCTTGAAACTATCAAAGAGGCCTGAGAAGAAAATCTTCCGTAAATTAATTAGTGGAATTAATTTATTGTAAAATCCAGCAATGAAAGCACAGGGTGTAGGACCTGGCCAAAGGAGCGGAAAAAGTTGCAAGAGCATGTATATTCTTTGCTGGAATAGGTTTTATATCTTCAAAGCAAATAGATTTGCCACGTATTCAATGGCGAAGTAAATATTGGCATTCTTTATAATTGCCAGTCTCAGTTTGCTCTGCTCAGCCGGGATATTTGATCTGGCTCTGATATAATCGGCCAATTGTATTTTGACATGACCGGAATTACTGGATTTTTCATAGTCTGAAAGTCACATGTGATCCTTGTCCTGTAATTTGCTCACACACATCTTTTAATGAAATCCATTCATCCAGTTCTTATGGCAAGCATCATTTACCGGAGTGTTCAAGCAAATTCTTTCTGGTTGACTTTTCCCTGCAATAAGCGTATAAGGCATCGTAAAGAGGGAATTGCAGTTTTATGTTTTCGTAATCATCTGAAGATATCTTTCTGAAGCCAAGTGCAGCGGCCTCAAGGCCAGCAGATTCCGCCGGTGCATCAGGAATCCTGGCATCTGCACCCCGGACTATGCCTGCAAGACAGTTCAGGGCAGAATCCTCAATCCTGTATTTCCTGATTATCGAGTCAAATGTAACATATTCATAGTCCTTGTCCATGAAATGGAAAAGCTCTGCTCCAGAGGTATCAAACGGTATTGCATTCTCTGTTTTTGCAACCTTCATAACATCTTCCGCGGAAACAAACAGGAATTCAGCATCCTTATCAACAAAGTGCTTTATGAGCCAGGGACATGCTATCCTATCGACTTTTGCATTTCTTCTAGTAATCCATTTCATATCAATTGATCTTTAATACAAACTTAAATATTGTGCAATGTTGAAAAGATAGAAAATTTTTCCTTCTTGGAGATATCGGTTTACCGTTCATAACATCGCCTGATCTGAATATCGCGAAAATTCGGTTCAAGGTAGATAGTCGACGCACATTGTTTAGCGCACATTAGAATCGGGCAAATTTAAACTCAACAGTTTTATTTTTCTCTCAAGTAAAGATGTCAGGTAGATTATCTTCGCCTCCGCAAATAGCTAATCTAATTGACTTTTTATAAATCTTAAACTGGAACACATAGAGGTGAATTATGCCTGCGGTTTATTGTATATTAATCTCAAGTAAATTTCAGGCGACGAAGCTTTTAACATTGAAACATTTTCCCTAAAAGATAGCCTGTTCTGATTTCTGGATTTTAGCGCTAAAATACGAAAAATGTTTATTAAATTTGTATGCATAAAGATTCAACCGATGCTTAATTTTGAAAGAGTGAAGATCGACCATGCCGACCCAAAGGAAAGGGTCAAAAGTTTCAAGATAGAGCCCCTGTTGGAGTATACAGATGAACAGGGGACATCGGAGGCGAGCAGGTGTATCGGTTGCAATATCTGTACGCAGGCGTGTCCTGCAAGCCTTGACATTGGCGGTTATATTAAGAGTACTGCCGTTGGTGATCCAGCTGAAACGGTCAGGATAGTCTTTGAGAACCTCCCATTTCCTGCAATAATAGGGCGTGTTTGTACACACATGTGCGAGGACATATGCGTATTATACGATGAGGGCGGCCCGATTGCGATAAGGCATCTGAAAAGGTTCGCAGCGGATAAATTTGATGATTACAGCCAGATAATAAAGGTCCCGAAAAAGAACTTCCTTAACAAGAAGGTGGCAGTCATCGGTGGAGGACCAACAGGTCTTACACTGGCATATTACCTTCTCGTCCAGGGCGTTCATGTTACTATATATGAGGCACTTCCAGAGCTCGGCGGTTTTATGAAGACCGGTATACCAAGATACAGGCTGCCACAGGAAACACTTGACAAGGAGATTGGTTTTATCATATCACAGGGCGCTGATGTTCATGTGAATACAGTAGTCGGGAAGGATATACAGTTTCAGGATATAGTGAACAGTCATGATGCCGTCTATTTAGGAATAGGCAACCACCAGCCAAGAATGACGGGTACCCCTGGAAGTAACACGGTCGGTGTTATTCATGCACTTAATTTCCTGCAGGATGTAAGCCTTGGAAAGAAGGTAGATGTTGGCAAGACAGTTGTTGTCATAGGTGGCGGTTTCACGGCAAATGATGCCTCGAGGACTTCTCTGAGACTTGGAGCTGATAACGTTTACATAATGTACAGGAGACGGGAGATTGATCGGCCGGGGTATCCTTCAATGAATGCTGAAGAGGAAATGGAGGAGGCCGACGAGGAGAACGTTCATTACATGTGGGAAGTGACACCATTCGAGTATGTTTCGGAAAATGGCCATCTTGTGGGCATTAAGTACTGGGAAAATGAGATGGTAAGCGATGGCCATGGTAGGGCCAAACCGGTTCCCAAGAAGGAAAAAGTTCTCTACATGCAGGCAGATCTGGTAATCGAGGCAACCGGTCAGGAAGCTGACTTCAGTTTTCTGGGCGACACATATATGAGAAACCTTCGACTGAATCCCCATGGTGCGCCAATAATTGATGACAGGGGCATGACATCAATCAAGGGTGTGTTCACAGGCGGAGACTGCATGAACGCAACCAGGGATCTAATATCTGCTGTCAGGGACGCGGACAGGGCCTCAATAGGTATTTTAGAATACCTCAATGTGATGGATCAGATTGCGGATGTGAAATTCCTGCCTGTCCTGGACAGATGGAAGAAATATTCTCCAACTGCTGGAAGAGTAAGCAAGTAGATATTATATCTATAAACGAGAACTGTCTAATGATTTACCGATGAGATCTCTAATTTTTTAGCCGATTAGTTTATTCTTGCGTGTTTGACGCTTTTGAAGATCATTTGATTAATACAAAATCAAAATCTCCTTTACAAAAAAAATTCACAAATGTCCAATAAAGAACTCCTTAATTGTCTAAAAGATTATAGCTTAATTTTCACTTCGAAAACCTTTAGCTGGGATAAGCTCTGAAATCA
>JAJZOT010000141.1 GCA_021847855.1 Thermoplasmata archaeon
ACGAGCCCGCCAAGATCAGGATCAGAGGTGACAAAGCCTCTTTTTTCCAGAGCTTCGCAAAGCTTCCTGATAAAAATGCGCCTGTTCTCCTCCATATTTAACAAATATTGCATCCAGTATTTAAGTTATTCTATTACCTGCCCCTTACGTGCATATGTATGGAATTCAATCCATCTCAACCTTTTCCCAGGCGTTTGAGGAAAGTTTGTTCGGGCAGACAATAACTTCGCATTTCGCGCACGCAAGGTATTCAGGATTCAGTTCCGGAGTAGCTATTATTACCTTGCTGACGCCAAAGATGCTGCCGACCTGGTCGAAAATCTTCGTAGGCACCGACCTGTAAAATACTGCTCTTATGAAGGTGTCTTCCTTTCCACAATTCCTACCTGTTATGTCTCTCACATTACATCCGTAACGTTTTATTATCTCCGTAAACTCATTCAGCACCCTCGAGAAATAGCCGGGAGAGGTCACGACTGTTATGACCTGGCTACCTATGACCGGTGCTACCCTGGAAATGTCTTCCATTGGAAGCAATTTGCTCATGACCATCTTCAGCACTTCAACTGATTCCACGACCTTGATGGTCTCGTACACAGTTCTTCTGTTTACGTCCAGGGATTTGGCTATTTCTGAAATAGAAATTTCTATGTTTCTGAGAAAAAGTTTTCCGTCAACTATCGAAATGCCGTTGTTGTAGAGCCCCTCAATGACTCTTTTCCTGGTAGGATACGATTTGAAGTATTCTTCAAGCAACAATAGCATAAAATGTAATTTGGTGAAAATATAAATACTGTGTGATTACCCCAGAATTACTCTGCTGCGAATTGCTGAAGTCTTGTCCTCGCGATCAAGTATCGGTTCATAATATTCTGGTGGAGCCATAGAAAGTTGCACTTCCAGGGTATAGAGCATGCCTCTCCTGAAAAGGTCGACCTTCACCTTATCTCCAGGCTTGAATATATAGGGGTTATCAGTCTTGATCGATCTTAAATCATCCCTTATATTCTTTAGAAACAGGTCGGAAAACCTGATCCGGTTGATGGCTACCAGCTCATCGCCGGCATTGATTCCTGCCTGGAACGCAGGCGATCCTTCAAGGACCGAGGACACGATAGTTTTGCCGTTTTCTGATTTTGTGAACAAGCCCATGTACGATTTCTCAGCAGGTTCGTTGTTATCTATTTTCCTGTACCCCTTCTTGATTTTCACCCCTATTCTGGCAAACTCGGAATCGAAGTCTATTTTCTCAGTACCCCTGACATATCGTGAGTAAAATTCAGAGAAATCCTTCCCTGACACATCCCTTAGTGCGGAGAGCAGGTCCTTCTCCACAAAGCCCTTGCCATCCTTCTTGTATTTTTCATAGAGATGCCTCATTACGTCATCAAGGCTTTTCAATCCTCCAGTGGCTTCAGATATTCTGCTGCTGAGGAGGAAGCCGAGGATCTCTCCCTTGAGATAGTATGATATGTAACTATTGGTGTTGTTTGGAGACGGGCGGTAAAGCTTTATCCATGAGTCAAAAGAGGAGTCGGATGCTGATTCGATGGCAGATCCTGGAATGAGTTCGTAGTACCTTGCATACTCAAGGATATGCTTCAGATATTCCTCTTCCGTAATCAGTCCTGCACGGAAGAGTGCAATCCATTCGTAATAGCTGGTTATCCCCTCGCTCACCCACAGCATTGTTGTGTAGTTCTCTTCCTTGTAGTTGAACGGCCCCAGTTCGATTGGCCTGATCCTCTTGACATTCCACAGGTGAAAATATTCATGTGACGTGACTGAAAGGAAATCCAGATATCTGTCCCTCGGGGAAAAACTGAACCTTTCAATATCGATGGTGGTGGAATTCAGGTGTTCCAGGCCACCTCCCTGTCCACCCTCCTGAACAAGGTGATATATGAAAACGTATCTTTTGAAGGGATACTGGTTAAACATCTTTGAAAATGAGGAGACTATTTTCTGGACATCATTCAGAATCATCGTCTCGTTTTCGTTTCCGTGCCCGTAGATGACTATCTCATGCTGTTTTCCGTCTACTTCAAAAAAGAGGCTGCGGTGAGTGCCGATTTCCAGCGGAGAATCGACAAGAATGTCATAATTAACCGCCCTGAACCTGTTTTCGCCTATCTTTTCAAGTCCGGTAGATATTTTCCATTCCGGAGGCGGAGAAACAAGGAGTTCCACCGCCTGATCCTTGTATCCTTCTATGTAAAGGAAAACGCTGGTTCCAAGAACAAATGCATGAGTCGAGTCAAGATGACTTGTATGCACTGAAAATTCATCCGCATATACTTCATAGCTTATCTCCATGGTCCTGATGCCGGAAGAGGCTACGATCCAGGTAGACTTATCTTTCTTTGTCACCACCAGTGGCACTCCAGATTCGGAAACGGCCTGAAGCTTCCTTACATTTCTGGCAAAATCAAGTATCGCATAGGACCCCGGAGTCCATGCAGGCATCGTGAGCAATGTACGTTCCTCACTGACATCGTCAAGCTTCATCTTTACTCTGAAGAAGTGTGAGTGTGGATTATTCATCTCAAGCGTGTATGTTATATTCATAACTTTTAGTGTGATGTAGAAAATGATTTAAATTTAGTGCATGCGTTCACTGATAGGAACGGTCGTCCCTGTAGTTGTGGTAATTGGAAAAGTATTCGCTCTGCTTCTGTGAGTCAGTGGATTCTGAAGATACTGCCGCACCAAAATTTCCGTAGTATTTTTTGATCTTCTCTTCGACTGGCAGATACATGTTCAAAGCTTCCTTCACGTGTCTTTTTTCGATAAGTTTTCCCTCTTCAGAGACGCATATATCTCCTGCAGCTCTGATTAATCCGCCAAGTTCGCGGAGCTTAAGGGTGAGTGCCCTTTCCTTGTGATCTATATCCTTTGCCCTTCTTCTTCCCTCGTCTATTATCATTGTGGCCGCGTCCATAGCCATGTGTGGTATCTTGCCGTCGACAATAATTTCCTGTGCGATGAACTGAATGTATTTTGTCCTGTTTTCCAGAGTATCTGGTATTGTTGTCTCCATCAGAATCTCATAACCGCTGCCGACAATCCTGGATCTCAACGGACTCAATATGTACTGAAGGTCCTGTATGTTGCAGGCGGCCACAAGAATAAAATTTGCAGGGACCTTGTCAACCCTTACGCTTGCTCCTGCGCTCTGTGGGTTACGACCGGTTATGGGGAAGTTTCTCTCCTGCATGGCGGTAAGGATGAACCTCTGCAGGTTTCCAAGATGGGTTATCTCATCAATAAACAGGACACCCTCGTGTGCCTCGTGCACAGAACCTGCTATGACTCTTTCATAGGGTAGGGTGCCGAGCTGTGGATGCCCGCCGTAAGGGTCGTGCCTTACATCCCCAAGCAATTCAGTCTCGCTTGCTCCGGTTGCGAGTACAAACGGGTTCCTGTCGATAGGAACTATGACCTTGCTTGGGCTTTTCTTTTCCATTTTTCTCTTGCGTTCCAGTGTTTTCTCGTCGAGTATCCTGATGTTCTCCCCAGCCCTTTCATAAACGATAACCTCTTCACGGTCCCCGAATTTCCTTGTTGAGGTGACCCGCTCGCTGTTGTTCTGTACGCCAAAGGCGGCTCCAATTACATTAAAAACATCACCGAACGGCCCCTGGGTATTAACCTGTACTTTGGGAGAATTACAATTCGGGCATACTTGTTCTGTATAAACGGAATAAAAACCACACTTAGGGCAGCGATATCCGAGTCTCTCTGCAACACTGACGGGGACGTTCTGCGGATCCGTTACCATTCCCTCGACAGATCCAAGCTCCAGAGCTTCGGCATTAACTTCTTCCGCGCTCTTTACTTCTACAAAGGGACGTTCAGGGTACTGTGGATTATGTACGACTCTGATCTCCTCCTTAGGTCTCTGGATGTAAAACGACATCGCCTGGGCAATCATGGACTTTCCCACTCCAGGCGGTCCGACCAGGAGCAGGTGTCTCCTTTGCCTGGCAGCAATCATGGCCATCTTCACTGCTTCGTCCTGGCCTATTACTCTATCCAGCGGATTGCTGGGAATCTTCACATATGAAGTGTCAGGAAATTCTTCAAAATTAGCGTTCAGGAATGGCGTTCCCATGATACTACCCTAATTTCAGACGGCTTCTTTGTCACGTGCCCCATCTTTACTCCGTAAATATTCTTGATACCCCTAGTAAAAGCTACGTCAACAAGCCTCTGTGATATAACTCCACCTGTTATGAGAGTGTCCGCAGAGGCCACTTCCGCCATCTTATCCACAGCTTCAGCGACCGGGAACGAGGCAATTTTCGTGCCATCGTTTCCATAGAACTCCGTAAGTTTATCTTGGAGCAATGAATTCGCTCTTTTCTCGATTGCTCGAGGGTTAGAAAGATCCACCTTATCCGGGTTATCCTCAATTAGCTCCTCTTCAGGTACTTCTTCCGGGGGTAGAACCTCCTCTCGTGGTTTTTTCTGCTCCACGGGTTCTGCCTGTTTCTGAATGGGCTTCTTGTGTATCTTCTGGGATTCAGTTGCATTTCTTTCTGAAAGTTCCTTCAGCTCTTCTGTCATCCCTCTCATGGATAGGTACTGATCAACAGGGGTTTTGTATCTCAATGCTTTAACTATCTGCTTGTATGTCAGCTCTTCAACTTCGGTTCCGGGCGGTGCCCTGGCAACGAAATCTACCTCGGCTACCTGGAGCATTTCTTTCAGTATGAGGTCTCCGCCCCTGTCGCCATCCAGGAACACTGTAACTGTCCTCTCTCTGGATAACATCTGTACTGTTTTCGGGATGTTGGTTCCCTGCACTGCTATTGTGTTTTTTATTCCGTATCTCAGAAGGTTCAGGATATCGCTCCTGCCTTCTACAACGATTATTGAATCGGAATCCTTCACTGCGGGGCCTGCTGGCAGGTGCTCCTCGCCATAGCTCATTATTTCTCCCTTCTCTACCTCTTCCCTTACAGTTTGAACTATGGATTCACTAACAGTTTTGCCGTTCTCGCCCATTCTTTTGTAAAGCTCTTCGGCCCTTTCAACTACTTTTTTCCTTTTCTGTATCCTTACGTCTTCTATGTTCTCTATCTCTACTTTCGCCTTGCATGGGCCAATCCTGTCTATAGTTTCCAGAGATGCGGCAAGTATAGAGCTTTCAACCTGATCAAGTCCGGATGGAATAAGTGCAAAGCCCTCGGTCCTTCCTTTCTTGCTGTCTATTTCAACTTCTATTCTTCCTATTTTTCCGCTTTTCTGCAGGTCTCTTAAGTCAAGCTCGTTTCCCAATAATCCTTCAGTCTGACCAAATATGGCGCCGACTACGTCTGGTTTTTCAACCACCCCATCGGTTGCAATTTTGGCTTTGATCATGTATTTCGTTAAATTTGGATCTACATTCATCACTATCACCCTTGATATCTTCA
>JAJZOT010000142.1 GCA_021847855.1 Thermoplasmata archaeon
TTATTCGCCCAATGGGCCTTTCAGATTTTTACATTTTTGCAAGAGAAATCATGATCAGCCTTTTTATCAAGTCCGCTGTGTTTCCTGCAATAATTCTGGCTTCAAACTCTCCAGTTTCATAATGATTGGTTCTGTTATGGCAACCAACCAGTGCGTCACGGTATCCGAGGCTTTCGTTGACGGATCGCAGCAAAATCCGTGTTTGAACATAGGTCTATCAATCACTAAAGGGACATGAAAAAATCAAAAGCTTTGGATAGCAAATTCAATACGAATGAACAAGAAACCAATTCACAGTAAATTGATCTTGAAATGAATAAAATGACGTATTTATGAAGGTTTTAGAAATAGTGATTCAAACGGAATTCATATTTACGGAAAAACCTAATAAATTATTCCAATTTTACATAAATTATTCCAGAAACGTTAAATAAGCTTGCTAAATGATAGGTTCCGTGGCAGATAAGAAAAACCCTACTGCAAACAGAATTTTGGTATGTGACACTGTAGACAATCTGCTTCTTGAAGGCCTTAAAAAAAAGGGACACTTTGTCGAATACAGGCCTAAGATTACCAGAGAAGAGCTGCAGAATGATCTGGGCGAATTCGGAGCAGTTGTTGTCCGGAGCAGGACAAAACTAGATTCCTCAATCATCAATTCCGCCGGAGAACTGAAAATCATAGCCAGAGCTGGCATTGGAACCGATAACATCGACATTGATGCTGCAACCCAGAGGGGCATAGAAGTTATTACGGCGGCCGGTTCATCCACACAGTCTGTAGTTGAACTAAATGTCGCTCTTGCAATAGATATGGCAAGAAAAATTTCTCACCTTGACAGGAATATTAGGGCTGGGAATTTCAAGAAGGAAGAAGGCACTGAACTCAGGGGAAAAACTGCAGGCATTATCGGATTCGGGAGAATAGGATATGAAACTGCCATGGTCCTCAGGGCACTCGGAATGAATATAATCGCCTACGACGTTGTGGAAAACATGGATGCCATTAATCATGTTCAGGGAAAGTATCTTAGCCTCAACGAACTCCTCGGTGAAGCTGACTTCATATTCATTCTTGTTACACTAAATCGCGGCTCGAAGAGCCTGATCGGCGAAAAAGAGCTTTCCCTGATCAGGAAAGGTGCCTTCATTGTAAACACCAGCAGGGCGGAGGCAATCGATGGAAAGGCTCTGCTGAAATCCCTGGAAGACGCGAAAATAGGGGGCTACGCCAGCGATGTATTGTGGAACGAGCCTCCGAAAGAAGAATGGGAGAAAAAGCTGATCTCTATGAATAATGTTGTAATTACACCACATATAGGGGCCCAAACAGCAGAGGCCCAGAAGAGGGTAGCACAGATGACAATGGAAAAATTATTGAAGGCACTGGATGGTGCGGCGTAATGCTGTTAATTCCCGGACCTGTGGACGTTCCAGAAGTCGTCCTGAGGGAATCGGCATATGTCCAGAATCATCGCTCTGAGGAGTTCAGGAACATAGTTCGATCATGCCAGAATCGCCTCAATGAAATAGCAGATGCGTCTCACAGTGTAATTACGACAGGATCCGGAACCACCGCTGTGGAAAGCATGATCTATTCCATGACCAGCCCCGGAGAAAAGGTTATAGCAGTTTCATTCGGCGAATTCGGTGACAGGCTGGTTGACAGTCTAAAGAGACGTGGCACCGATACAACTGTTATCAAAAAATCAACCAGAGAATCACTTAAGAAGGGTGAAATCACCGACATATTGGGCAGGCATAAAGGAGTCAGCACAATCTGCCTGATACATAACGAGACTGGAAATGGTACAGCAATTAGAAATCTCAAAGAACTGGTTGAGGAAGCAAATTCGCATGGCTTGAAGGTGTTAGTTGATTCCGTATCTGGACTTGGAGCCCTTGAGATAAAGGCAAACAGCTGGGGAATCGATGCAATCGCAACTTGCAGCCAGAAAGGACTCGCCTCTGTGCCTGGACTCGGAATAGTCTCTCTGAGCGAAAGGGGAAGAAAATTAGTGAAAGCTTCTCACGATATACCGGTTTATCTTGATCTCGATGTATCGTTGAAATTCCTTGCAAAGAACGAAACACCATACACGCCGTCCACGGGAAGTTTCAGGGCGCTTAACGCTGCATTGAATATCCTTGAGAAAGAAGGAATAGAAACAAGATGGAAAAGACACCATGCTTCGGCGTCTTTTGTAAGAAAGATCATGACGGAATTCGGACAGCAATTATACGGCAATGAAGAGAACTTTTCTGATACCGTGGTTGCTTTCAAGCCAACGGTTCCTGTAGCAACAGTGGTAAAGGAGCTAGCTTTCAGGGACATAATTGTGTCGAAGGGCATGGGTCACCTTGCAGATGAGATGATCAGAGTGGGCCTTCTGGGTATCGTCGACAACACCAAAATAGCAAGATTCCTGAATGCTTTCTCCGAGATCGCGGGATTTGACAGAACTTTTGAACCTGAGGATCTACCGGCTGAGACGTCGATGTACAAGGGCTTGCTGGAAGCGGTGAACCAGTAAGGCGATGGCATAACAAAAACCAATATTTTCTATTCATTGCCTATTTTTTAAGTAATTTGTAATAGAGGAATCCACTCAGGGACTGCACCGCTCCGCCTAGTATGAGGGGGAAGGGGATGTATAAATCCATAAGATATCCGGACAAGCCGGATGAACCCTGTGATATTCTCCCGGAAATACCCTGAATACTAGTTGCTGCACCAAAATCCCCCTCGCTGATACCTCCGACGTTGATTGCAGTTCTGTTGGGAACACCAAACCCGGCGATAACAGATCTCACTGCATACACTATCTCGGATACCAGGAGGAACGGGGAAAGGGCGACAACTATCATCAATGCCCCTTGAAGGATCCTTGTCACAGACGCATAAGCGAGCGTACCATTCATCCTCGTACTGAACACCTTCGTTGCAAGATAGGCTCCAGCTGCTGATCCCACGTATGACCACAGGAATACCAGACCTACATCTGAGGGAGCCAGAGCAAATCTCAGTTTGAACCATGCAGGAAGAAGGACAATTGCCAGACCTATACCTGTTCCGTTTACCGCGTTTGACAGTGCAATCTTGATCACATGCACGCCACTTTCCTTCTTCATAATTCTGACAGTTTTCCTCTCCAAGGGCCGCTCTCTCAGGAGGATCAGTGATAATATTGAAATTACAATTAGTATGAAGCTTATCCCATACAGGATGCGGAAAGATTCCACCTCTCCATAAATTCTTGAGATATATCCGGATGAGTAGAGCATGATGCTTCCCAGCACAGACGCAATCGAGGCAACTGAAGTTACCATGCCCATTCTTGAAACCCTCTGGCTCTCTTTGGGCCAGTTCCTGGCAAGATATGCAGCTATGCCTGGAGAAAATGCTCCTCTCATGGCTCCCGGAGAACCTGCGGTTCCGGATACGATTATTCCTGCCAGAACCAAGTACTGATTTGTCGTGAATGTCAGGGTAAATGTCAGGAAGAGTGCGGGAATCTCTCCGACGATCATTGCTTTCCTGTACCCTATCCTGTCCCCGAGAAAGCCGATGGACAGTACTATCAGCATAGTTGAGATCGAGACGAAAAGGTAAATGATCCCGATGGCAAGGATACTGTAATGCAGAATAAGGAGATAGATCGGCACAGACAGTGCTACAAATATCAGCGAAGCGCTTCTCGACGCCCTTGATATGAGAAGAAACTTGAAACGCCTGTTAATCGCAGCGACATTATCGGGTATTTGCTCCATGCCAGAAACTTCCTTTGCTGGCTCTGTTATCGTGTCTGGAACGTTAAACTTATGTAATACAGTTATGGTGATAATATCCAGTTACAGTAGTGAAAGTTCTTTGTATCATCTTCCAATGAAAACATTGACACTAACGAAGAACATGCTTCATTCTGGAATCTTGGAGGAAGAAATCTCATTGTTAAATGAGAATTATACTATGAGCGACATGGGCTGGAGCGACGAGGAGTCACAGAAGGAAACTGGTTGTCGGCAGGAGCTATAAAATCCCATACCTCGAAAGACTGACAACGAAAACTGAATACGAGATTTATTATTCTTTACCCTCTTGAAGGAAAACTGTGTTGCTAAGTGTTGATGGAGGAGCCACAAAAACACTCGCCGTGATATATGACGAGTTGAGAAATGAAATTCTCGGATTGGGGGTCTCCGGGTCCTCAAATTATGCAGAAGTGGGAACAAAGAATGCAGGAGCCTCTTTGCAAGCAGCAATAAAGGGCGCCCTAACAATGGCTATGATTGATGAAAAAAATATCGATCAGGCAATTTTCTCCATAGCTAGTGTGGGAGATTCAGCCGAATATACGGAGATTGGCAAGAATCTGGTTTCAGAGGCCTATGGAAGAAGCAATTACACCTTGATAAATGACGGTATGGCAGCTTACAGAATGGCAAATATAGATGCCGATGGAGTAATTTTTGCCCCGGGAACAGGAAGTGTGGGGTACTTGAAGAGAGAAAATGACTTTCAAAGGATCGGGGGATGGGGGCCTCTTTTTGGCGATGAAGCCTCTGCATACTGGATTGGAAAGAAATTCCTGACATATGCTACGAGAGCAAGCGATGGACTTAATGGATGTGATAGGCATCTTCCCAGACATATTGAGGAAATTTATGGAATGGATTTTCGAGAGGCAGTTACAAAATTAACCCGGGAAAGAAACAAGCGAGAAATAGCATCTCTTGCCGTGCAGGTAAGCAGATTGGCTAGGGAAGGCAGTGAAACGTGCAACATTATACTTGACGAAGCGGCTGAATATATCAGGAAATTTATAACTTCAATATATAACATAATGGGTGACGATGCAAAATATTCGCTTGTGGGTGGAACTTTGCTATCAGGAAAATTCTATCTGGACAGAGTGACAAAAGGGGTCAAACCGAAAGTCAGGGCTTATTATGGATATCAGGTGGCAATTGGAGGGATCATTGAACTTCTGAACCGGAAAGGCGTCAAAACCACAGAAAATGACAGGAACACATTGCTGGAGAAACTCAACGAAGCCTTGACACAGATTGACCGAGGAGATCTCCTGTCCAATCTGTTATTTGATAAACCTCCCAAGCTTTACTCAACGTGATCACTCATCAATTCTTCTTTTCCTTTGTACTGGCAAATTATTTTAAGGTTAGATATATCGTTTGGAGATGGATATTCATACTACTTTCAATAGTCTATATACGAAAATAGTCATAAACAATGCTGACCCCGAGATCAGATTTGATGATACTGGTGATACTGGGGAGACAAAGGTTCTTTCACAGGAATCACTGCTGAGAGAACTTGGAATCAGGCTGGAGGACGGAGATAAAGGGCTGCT
>JAJZOT010000143.1 GCA_021847855.1 Thermoplasmata archaeon
CTGAAGCCATTGTCTTGAGTAAATCTCTATCCTCGAATGAAATCCTCTGGACCCTGTATGTTCCATCGATTACTAGAGAAGACGGGACATCTCCCATTCTCTGATCAGGATTTGTGGGATTTCCATGCGGACATGTTGCCGGACTGCCAAGTTTCCTGAAAAGAGTTTCAACCCTTTCATCCTTGAAGATATGCTCAAGTTCCATCACAGCAGAGTGTGTCTCTTCCCACGGGACTTCCAGCATGTTATATGCAAATACTTCAGATATTCTGTGCGTCCTCACCAGGGGGATTGCAGCTCTCCTCCCTGCAGGTGTGAAATCAATCTTCTTGCCGTTCTTCCTCACCATGCCATCATCTATAATCTTCTGAATATATTCATGGGCGGTTGGCGGAGATATCTTCAATCTCCTGGAAATATCTATTTCACTTACTGAATCGAAGGACTCGAGAAATTCCCACACAACAAGCAGATAGTCCTCCCTGTTAAGAGTCACGGTTACTGATCTTTGCTTAATAGATAAGGATTATCGGAATGAATTTTCCTGAAGGATAGACTCAGCGTATCCCATCTAACCGTTTAGAAAAAAAAGATCAATACGTTTTATAGGCATAACCAATCAGTGTTGTGATGTTATATGTTCACGCGCAAAGGAGACAGTGGAAGTACTGACACAGGTGACAGGAGAAGGGTATCAAAGTCGTCTTCACTGGTTGAGGTGGAAGGGACCCTGGATGAAGCGCTCTCAAACATAGGCAATGCAATTGCCCTGTCGAAATGGGAGGATATAAAAAAAGATCTTAGAATAACACAGGAAGATCTTTTCACTCTTGGTGAGGAAATTACGGCTTCAGGCCATGCACGAAAACTTGACCCGGCTAGAGTGGAATGGCTTGAGGAAAGGGTTGTAAGCTACCGCAAGGAAGTCGGTCCAATAAGGCTTTTTATCGTCCCGGACGGAACACCTCAGTCGACATCGCTGCATATTGCCAGGACCGTGGTGAGAAGACTTGAAAGAATAATTGTCGGGACTAAGGAGGAACTTTCCACTCCGGATCATATAATTGCATATGCCAACAGGCTTTCTTCGCTGTTGTTTATGGTTGCAATACTGTCAAACAAAAGACAGGGTGTTCAGGAAAGGATCTGGGACATCAGAGGAAAGAATGAAGATCACGAATAACGTTTACATTTTATGATTTCCACAATGTCGTCAATGATTTCATTTCGAATGGTCCAAATTCCTCCGAGAAAACGGAAATAAGCACATTAATTAAATCGTCCCTATCTATTTCAATATACCCCATGACAGATGAATCCATTCCACATGGGTTTATTCTTGAAAACCCCTCAAGAACCTCTTTCCCTATGTTTATTGAGATCCCATGGTAGGAAACCCCATTTTCAATGGCCAGTCCCATGGAGGCAACTTTTTTCTTTTCTTTTCCATTTCCTACCCATATTCCGGGTTCATCACCAACAGAGGCTTCAAAACCAAAATTAGCAAGCGATTTTATCACAATCCCCTCAAGCTTTACCACAAAACTTCTGACATCAATCTTTCCCTCTTTTCCCCAGATCTTCAGGATAGGGTAAATGACCAACTGCCCTGGGCCATGGTAGGTGACGTCTCCACCCCTTTCGGTCTTTATCACATCTATGCTGCCATAATTGGATGGATCGTCTCTTCTTCCGGTTGTGTATACCGGTGGATGTTCAAGAAATAAGATGACATCCGGTATGCTGTTATTCAGCCTTCTGGACACCAGGTCCTTCTGAAACTTCAAGCATTCCAGGTAATCTATTTGGCCAAGATCAATTGCGAGGTTTGAAGTGTAACGGTTTTCCATAAACCATCTCCGCAGCCTCTTTTACACCTTCTGAAACAGTGGGATGTGGATGTATGGTCAACCCGATGTCCATGGCCATAAGTCCTGATTCCACTGCAAGACTGATCTCGCTGATAAGTTCAGAGGCATGCGGTGCAACCACAGCACCACCTGTTACGATGCCTTTTGAATCGGTATATATATGGAAGCTTCCAAGCGAATTGTTCATTGTGAGTGATCTGCCATTTGCTGCAGTGGGAAAAGATGTCTCTGATGATGATTTTGTGCCGGTGTATGCCACCTCAGGATCTGTGTATATGACGAATGGCATTGCCCTGTAGTCCACAACAGCATCGATACCGCATATGTTGTCTGATGCTATATCTGCATCGTAATATGCCTTGTGTGCAAGCATGGGCTGTCCGGCAACGTCTCCAATTGCATAGACATTGGGAAGGCTTGTCCTCATATGTTCATCTGTTTTTATGAATGGACCGTTCATCTCAAGCTTTAGTTTTTCAAGGCCAAAGCCAGTTAAGTTCGGTCTTCTCCCAACAGTAAGAAGAACCTGGTCTGAGTTCAATATCTCGCCGTTTTCAAGTTCTATTGCATATTCTTCCTTCCTTGTAACCTTCTTCACCTTATTGGAGGTAAGTATTCGCACGTTGAGTTCCCTGAGTTTTCTTTCAATGGGCCTTACAAGTTCCGCATCGGCACCCGGCAGTATTTTGTCAAGCATTTCCACAACAGTCACCTGTGATCCCATTTTTGAAAAAGCCATTCCAAGTTCTATTCCTATATATCCACCGCCTATAATCACCAGTCTTTTAGGTATTTCCTGAAGGTCCAGAATCTCCCGGTTGTAAAGTGGTTGATCTATTCCGGGAATCTTGATGGGAGAGGATCCTGTGGCGAGAACAAGATTTTCAAACTCAAATGTAGCATCATTTACCGTGATGTGGTGATCATCCTGAATTACGGCAGTCCCCCTGACTATTTCCACACCGTAGGATTTACAGAGTGTTTCAACACCGGATGTGAGGCGATTTATCATGGCCCATTTCCATTCCTGCCATTCCTTCATGTTGAGATCGAAAGAAGAATGGGCACCCGGGATCTCCTTAAGGTAATGTATGGAGTTTGCCAGCTCTATGAGTGCCTTGGATGGTATGCATCCATAGTTCAGGCACTCTCCGCCGATCTTATCCTTTTCCGCCAGGAGAACCTTCTTCCCATGTTGTCCAAGCCTTATTGCTGCCGCGTATCCTCCGGGTCCTGCTCCTATAATTGCCGCGTCATACTGCATGTTTTTCACCTTACACCAGAATCAGGAGTGGATTCTCAATGAGTTCCTTAATTCTCATTATGAATCTTGTTGCCATCGCACCGTCTATAAGCCTGTGATCGCAGGAAAGCGAGAGATACATCACGCTTCTCTGGTTTCCGGAAGAATCCATCTGCTTGAATGTTCTGTGTACCCCAAGTATTGCGACCTCGGGGAAGTTTATTATTGGTGTTGAGACAATTCCTCCTATTGTGCCTATGTTTGTTACAGTGAATGTTCCGTTCTGTACATCTCCAAGACTCAGTGAGGATGATCTGGCTCTTGACGCAAGATCCCTCACCCTGTCCGCAATGCCTGTGAGGCTCAATCTGTCGGCGTTATGCACAACAGCAACGGTCAAACCATCCTGAGTGTCAATTGCCATGCCTATGTTATACTCCTTCCTGAGTGTATACCTCTTATTTCCCTCATCGTAAATGGCATTGAGGTATGGATATTCCTTTAGTGCAACTGTGGCAGCCTTTATGAAGAAAGCTGTCAATGTGACCTTTGAGCCTTTTTCTTTAAGTGTTTCAACTGCATGGAGTATTTCGCTCACGTCGGCGCTCTCCATGACAGTGAAGTGCGGTATTATGGCCTTGGATTTTGTCATCTTCTCAAAAATAAGCCTTCTGAGCCCCTTTGGTTCCAGGATCACGTCACCTGACGCAGCCTGACTGGAAGTGACCACTGCTTCAACCTTTTCCTCTCTTTTCTTTCCTGTTTCCGGAAGGTCCCTGAACCTGTCCAGATCCTCAAGTGTGATTCTTCCATTTTCTCCAGTCCCCTTCACTCCTGCAAGATCAATTCCCGATTCCATGGCAATTCTTCTCACTGCAGGTGAGGCGAGGGGTTTTTCTGATGGGGTATGTTCAGGTGCCGAAGCCCGAACCGGTCCAGCATGTGGTGATTTTGCAGTCTCCTCATGTGCAGAAGGTGCTTCTTCAACTTTATCGTCGGTCGCAATCTCTATTATGCTCTGCCCAACCTGTACGACCTGCCCTTCCGGGAATACTATTCTTGTTATTTTTCCGGCAACCGGGGATGGTATTCTGACGGTTACCTTGTCCGTCATGATCTCTACCATGTCCTGCTCTTTCCCTATCTCATCACCTTCCTTCACATGCCACTTGACTATTTCGCCCTCGCTGACACCTTCTCCAATATCCGGTAACTTAAACGTATACATGTTTTCACCTGAAATCTAATATTTTTCTGGCTGCTGCAAGTATTCTTCTCTCGTTTGGGAGATAGTACTCTTCCAGCCTGTACGGGAACGGTGTGTCCGGTCCTGTAACCCTGACTATGGGTGCGTAAAGATACTCTATGACCCTCTCTGATATTGCCGCTGAAATCTCAGAACCCATTCCAAGTGTTCTTGGAGCTTCATGAACTATCATAACCCTTCCTGTCTTCTTGACCGATGCCACAATGGAATCTATATCCATGGGGACAAGTGTCCTCAGATCCAGTACATCTGCGTCAAGGGAGTTTTTCTCCACTGTCTGGATTACTGTAGGAACCATTGAACCGTAGGTAATGATGGTGAGATCATCACCGGACCTTACAAGGTTAGCCTTTCTCAGTGGCACCTTGTAGTCCTCTTCCGGAACATCTGCCTTCTGAGCACGGTACAGTCTTTTGGGTTCAAGGAAAACAACAGGGTCATTCAGGTCCATTGATGAGGAGAGGAGCCCTTTTGCATCGTAGGGGTTTGAAGGAGTGACAACAGTAAGCCCTGCAGTATGGGCAAAATATGTCTCTCCGCTCTGGGAATGGTAAAGTCCACCCCTGATTCCACCTCCATATGGTGTCCTGAGTACCATGGGAACCGTGATTCTTCCTGCAGTTCTGTACCTCATCTTCGCCATCTGGTTCACTATCTGGTCAAAAGCTGTGTATATAAAATCCTGAAACTGAATTTCAGGAACAGGTCTCAATCCCGTGGTTGCCATTCCTATTGCCATGCCCACAATTCCGAGCTCCTCCAGTGGTGTATCCATGACTCTTTCCTGTCCATATTTAGCCTGCAAACCGTCAGTAACCCTGAAAACTCCACCGTCTATTCCAATATCCTCGCCAAGGAGTATAATTGAATCATCTACGCCCATTCTCAGATCAAGTTCTGAATTTAAGGCCTGCACCATGTTCATTGGCTTTGAATTCAAAGGATTTCACCTCTTTCTTCCTCTACCATCCCTGACCAAAGGG
>JAJZOT010000144.1 GCA_021847855.1 Thermoplasmata archaeon
CCGGATAAAGCCATTGCCTGTATTTCCTGAAAAAGACGTTCAGGGGAAACAGCATCAGATACCTTCACCGAAACACTTCCCCTTGCCATTGACAATCTCATTGAAAGAAACTGTTCCATTGGCAAACCTATCCATTCTGACGGTTCCTCATACCTTCCCGTATCACCATGCTCAGGTGGAGCAGAAGGATACATCTTGATATTGGGATACCCATATCTTCCAACAAAAATTCCAGGCGGGGATGAACCTGAGAATGACTTTCCCCTGAACTGATCTGATTTTGATTTTACGGAAAGTTTGACCTGAATAGGACAGTAAGATAACCCACAGAGCATGGATGCTCCCCTGCACTTCAGGCAGAGCGATGGAGGGATTTTCATAACAGTTCTGGCCATACAATACATACATAAGCAAATACTATCTAAACATATTCGACAGAAATGAAAATGAAAAAATGAATTTTTAATGTTTTATTTCTTCTGATTTTATGATTCCGCCATTGGATGCGTCAATTACGAAGGTATAGGATTTCTTCTTCCCCGTATACTTTGTTATCCATACTGGAACATGAAGGAGTTCAGGAGTTCCAGGCTGGCTCTGAGTGTTCAGGGACTGTATATGGTGGTGCTTTGCCCTTATGGCCTTTTCCTGTTCCTGGTTGGTGAATGACTGAGCCATGTTCCTTGCGGTGTTTTCGTCTATGTCTCCGTTTAGAATCTTAATACTGTTAATGATCTTTGTCCTGTCAAACTGGGACCTGTGATCCAGATCAAATGAGTATGAGATGGGCTGAAGGTGCTCCCTTCCCTTAATAGACACAACAGGGCATTCATAATTATGTGAGAATGTGCCTCCCCTTATGGCGTTATTTCCACCCATTCCACCACCAACCATTCCTCCAATAAACATGCCATCCATCATGCCTGAACCCATTCCTCTTCCTCTTCCACCCATCTCCTCTGCTGCCCCAATCATTGCTGCATCAAGTGCAAGGTTTCCCATCTCAGCACCCATATCCAGATATTTATAGCTGGACGTGGCACTGACAGGAACGATCCAGTATGGTACATATGATAATTCTGAACTCTCTTCCTTAGATTCCTCAAAAGAATGTCTTTCCATAAGCCCGTGATCCATGTGTTTTCTTACAATGAGATTCAATTTTTCAGTATCATCAATTGATATGGAGAGCATAGAATGCTTAGAGACATTCTGCCATCCCAGATTCCCCAAACTGACACTGCTCCCGCAATATTCGCAGGTCATTACTGTTTCACCCTGCTGAGGCTTTATTGGGGCCCCGCATCCAGGGCATTTCAATTCCGTAACACCTGAACCCGCAATGGTCTCTCTTTGAGAAACTCCTGAATTCTGGGGACTGCTGTGTCCTGCAGCATTCCCTGCAGTAGGAGCCATCCTGTATCCACACTTAGAGCAAAAGACCGCGTCATCCGGTAGTTCAGTTCCACATTTTACACAAAACATATTTTTCACCTACAATTTTTCTCCACAATTTGGGCAAAACTTTGTTCCAGAAGGTGATTCTGTGCCGCACTTCTGGCATTTAGCACTGGAGTTCTGCTGGATATGCTCTCCACAGTTAGGGCAGAACTTGCTCCCTTCCGGGACATCAGAACCACATTTAGGGCACTTGACAGAGGCTTGCTTTGGTTTTTCCTGCACTCTGTTCATGTCATTCCCACATGATGGACAGAATCTGGAACCAGCAGGGACCAGTGTTCCGCATTTTGGACATGGAGTATTCTGTGTTTGCCACTGACCTGCAATTCCTCCTGACATTGCGTATCCCATTCCAGCTCCTGCTCCCATGCCTACACCAAGTCCAGCACCCAGACCTGCCATTCCTCCCTGATTCTTTGAGGCATCAACCATTGCCTGACCTGCCTGATACTGGAGATAATTCACTCCAAGGACAGACATTTCAGATCTGGTATCTATGGCTTTCTGGACTTCTTCTGGAAGGGATATATTGATTCCCTGAAGCTTTGAGATCTCTATTCCGTACTGCTGGAAATTCTGTGTGGCAAGGCCAAGGGTTGCCTGTTCAATATTCAATAGATTTGAAGGAATATCAGTGATTTTTGTACCAGTTTCTTTCATTTTTCCAAGAACATTGTAGATCAATACCACGACCTGATCCCTCAACCTTGATTCCACGTCACCTGAAGTCGCAGCATTGAATGTGCCAACAAACTGATTTATAAAAAGTGAAGGATCGGTAATCTGCCATCTGTATTGTCCAAATACCCTGAGATTGACGATTCCAAAGGTTGGGTCCATGAACTGGTAAGGGCTCTGGCTTCCATATTTTCCATCCATTATTCTCTTCTGGATGTAATAGACTTCAGCCTGCTGTTGCACACCTGTAAAAAATTTCAACAACTCTCCAACAACCGGGGCGTTGAAATCTGTAAGTGCGTATCTTCCAGCCTTGTCGAAATATGTGAGCACTTTGCCATCCCTGAAAAACACGGCAGTCTCATCTTCCCTGACCACAATATTATCATTTAATCTGATCAGCCTTGGAACCTTCCACATTGCATTGTTTTCCTTAAACTGTGTCTCCCATGCAATGGTAATTGATCCACCAACACTTCCCCCCTTATAGGGGATTTTATCCGATTTCTTGCCAAACATATTACTTCACCCTGATTTTCTCTATTTCTTCCAATCTATGAGACCATGATTCCCTGCACTGTAGAACAAGGGATTTTGATTTAGCCAGAAGAGATGAAAGTTCCTGATCATCCATGGAGCAGGGATCCGTGATTGTTTCAAGTAGATTGCCTATTTCTTGCCCGGAGTTTATAAAAGAAAAATCAAAGTCGTATATTCTGTCGAGATTTGATTCATTAATTTTAATAGGTGCAGCAAATCCTGAATAGCCCTGTTCAGCATGCAGAATGTCTCCATCCGTTGACTGCAATATGGAAATAAGATCTGCAAGCCCCATAAAATTTGACATTTTAAAACACTGGCTTAAACTCTGTCTCATATTTAACATAATATCTATACAATTATGGAATATTCCTGACACCTGTGACCTGAGTAGTTGATCTGCAATCCTGATATCTTCCTTCTGCCTGTAACCAGAAAAACCAGGGACTAAAAATTGGATTTTCTTGAGAATGGATCTGTTATCCTCAACGTCATTTCGTATATCATGGCTATCACCATTCTGCATATTTCTGTAATTATAAAGATAATATATATTTTTTTATGCAATCATTCCGTAAGGTTGAAATGAATTTTATTAATTCTTCTAGTGATTCAGTTATGGTAATAAGGACCGAAAATAGAGACGTTTTGAAATTTCAGATTATATGTTGAATTGAAAAGAGCATATCCCTCAATGACGAATGATTCCACATTCACAGTGACGTTTACATAGTTCAGATTTTTCCCGTGATAAATCTTTTCACTCAACACTGAAAAATTCACATCTATCCCATTGCATGTGTTAAAATTTATGATATTTATCAATGAGGCAGATGTATTTGTGGAAAAATTGAAATTATATATTCCTGGAGTGAGTTTTGGAATTGTAAGATCTGAAACAGTACTGTTAAAAATAGATATATTTGAATTTTGTACCGGTACCTGCGAAAGATAAACAGGCGGTTTTGTATAATTTTTTGCAAGAAGCAAAAATCCACCAAGGAAAGCTTCAACTCCATAGGAACCGCTTGAGTAATATTTGCTTATTGCATTTGAAAAATTAAAGGATAATTGGTTTCCATATAAATAACCAATAACATAATCAACCCTGCTTGAAATTGAACCGTTCATGAGCATGATCTCACTGTAATTTGATGATTGCTCTATGAGCCTATAAGCATCAAGACAGGAGAGGGCAGGATCGTGAACATCCACATAAGGAAGATTGCCCTGGTACAGAACATATGGATCATTCTGTGGTATGAGGTTAACCACCTTGACGTAGTCTTCAAAATTAGCCATGCTTGGAGGATAGATATTCATGTTAAATTTATTGGGGCTGTAACTGTTGAGGGGGCTGTAAGGCTGGAATACTACGGCAGTGAGGATTATTATAATAAAAAATACAACCGGCCCTCTTCTTTTTCTAAACTGCGACTGTGACATCCTCCCCCAGCTAACGCAGGGAGCTTCCCGTTTCAACGACCTGATTTGCCCTCGCGGGTATTGATCTGATCTCCACGGGCGTGAATTCGGGAGTGCCCCTCCCTACAGCGATCAATCCGGCACTCCGGATATTTATTGCGGCGTTCAGGTCCCTATCCATTGTATGCTTACAGATATCGCAATGATATATGCGATCCGATAGTTTCAGATCATGCTTTATGTTGCTGCACCTTGAGCATTTCTGTGACGTATGCATGGGATCTACCAGTACAACAACAGCACCAGCACTTTCAGCCTTGTACGTTGTATACTGGATGATCCTGTTCCATGATGCATCCTCTATACTCTTTGACAGGTGGTGATTCTTCACCATTCCTGCAATGTTCAGATCCTCAAGCGCAATCAGATCATGTTCATTGACAAGCTTATTGGAGAGCTTATGTGTGAAATCATCCCTCTGCCTCGCAATCTTCCGGTCGATTATGGCGACCCTTTTCTCTGCCTTCTTCCGCTTTCCAGATCCTTTCTTTTTTCTGGACAGATTCCTCTGCGCTTTCTTGAGTATCCTCTCCGATTTTCTCAGGAAACGGGGGGGCTCGATCTGCTCTCCGCCGCTTGTTGTGATCAGTGCCTTGAGACCGAGATCTATACCTGCAGGATTTGTGAACTCAGGGGAATTGACATAGGGCTCTTCCTCGTTCCTCTCTCCCCATGCTTCGGTTCCACCACCCATGTATTGATCCGTAGTGATGGATATGAACCAGTCCCCCACGGAATCACGCTTTATTGAAAGCGTCCTGATCTCTCCCGTGACGGATCGGTGCATGAACATCCTCACTTTACCGATCTTTGATAACCACACATGACCGTTGTCCAGTATCCTGAATCCAGACTGCGTGTATGTGATGGAATTATACCTGTCCCCGGATTTGAATCTTGGAAATCCCACCTTTGTGCTTTTCCCGTTCTTTTTCTCTTTTATCCTTCTGAAGAAGTTGTCGTATGCCTTATCCAGTCTCCTTGCAACGTCCTGTACGACAAGCGAGTGGATGCTTCGGTATTCCGGAAATGCATTCTTTATCTCAGGTATTTCGTCCTGCTGTGAAAAGTAGTTTACCTTTTTTCCGGATCTGTAAGCGTATATCCGCTGCTGAAGCATTGCGTTGTAGAATTCACGGCAGAGATCGAGGGTGGAGTTCAGGATGCCGATCTGCGCATCCGAC
>JAJZOT010000145.1 GCA_021847855.1 Thermoplasmata archaeon
CATGTCATTTCCGTTTACCATAAGCAGACCGTTAACATCACAAGATTTCGAGAGTGTGTTGGTGATATAGCAGTCAGAGGCAGCAGATGATGCCAGTTCCCTAATTTCTTCAATGCTCTCTTGCGACCTTATATCAATAAAAAAATATGTAATCTCCAAGAATAATCTAGGCCTGCTGATTTTGAATCTTCCCTCAATTTTTATATGGAGTTCTGGTTTGCACCAGTTTAAAATGGCACAATATAGCATCGTTTTATATATTTATATTACTATGTAAAATGGGAGGGGGGTCAAGTTCATCTATCATCAGGCCTTTCGATGCTGCATGTTCACTGTAGTGTATCATCTGACACATGGCAAGGCTCGACACAAAATATGCCAGAGGGCTGGGTCCGTTTTCATTGGACGTCCATGAGAACATTCTTTCCTGCATTCTCTGTTTGAAAGGATCATCAAAATGTACTATATCCTTTCATTCGGATGAATTTCCTAACTTCTTTCAGTCAACGGTTGACAGCGGCCCTTACGGGTATCATACAGTTACAATCTTGCCAAGGGCAGTTATCTCCACCTCACTCCTGCCTCTTGCTCCCCTGTTCACCGAGACAAGACCTAAGTCTACGAGGCCCTGTGAGTCGTCCGTGCCGTTCATGTGCCTGCTGATCAGGGATTTTTCCAACCCGGTCATTTCAGAAAGCTGTTCGAGACTATCCACTTTTCCTTTTTTTCTGGCTAACGCGCTTAGAATAGTGAGCTTGGTTTCGGAGAGGATTCTCTGGTATCCAAGCTTCAGTATGGGCAGCATATGAACTCCCTTTAGATCGATCCAGAATGCCCTTATGCCAAAAATGAAAGCTGAGGAAATTGCTGTGCAGGAGATGAGCTTTCCACCCTCAGTTACGTTCATGAGAAAATCGTCGTATTCGTTGCAATTATCTCTGTATACTGATTTCACTGCCTCAAGTACCTCATTCAGATCACCCGACTTCACCACAACTTCCTCCACCTTTGTCATCAGAGCATTTGCTATTTGTTTGATGAATTCTCTGAAGGGTATGTCAATAAGACGGACATTGTTGTCATGGACCTCTTCATGTATTATTACAAGCTTATCCATCGGAAGAAGCCTTATCCCGTCCCTAATGCCTTTGTATGACTGTCCGTCCGAATATATCGCAATCTGCAGTGTCTTTTTCTGTTTAAGTAGGTCTTCTCCCATTGATCTAACTATACATTCTGCATTATTAGACATATTGACTGAATTCTTTACCGCCCGACTAATCTTTCCAATCAACGGTTGACGCATAGAAAAGCCGATCTAGAGATTTGAATGTTGGAATAGTGTTCACAACAGCCTTGATCTGAGACAAATTTCCAGTCTGAATAATGGAGTTAACTACAACGGTTGACCGATTAAGCCTTAATACAAAGCCTGAATGAGAATGTTAGGTGAATATGACAGAAAATAAGTGTGAAGAATGTGGTCAGGTCTTCGCTTCAAAAGAACTCCTGATGAATCATGCAAAAATGCATATGGGTAAAGCGAAAATAGGTTTTGGCGCAAGGAAAACGATAATATCTTCCATCATAGGAGGGATAATTGGCGGAATTCTTATGCTTCTGGTATTGATGGCTGGCGCAGCAGGAATGGGCCTCCCTGCAACCACATTTGCATTGGTCATGGGAATGGGTTTAGGGGCATCAATGGGCTCTGCTGTAATGATTGGCGTACTCGGGCATTTCACAGTTAGCATAGTTGCCGGTGCAAT
Source organism: Thermoplasmata archaeon (assembly GCA_021847855.1). The sequence goes on from JAJZOT010000145.1 coordinate 1,770, forward strand.
ATTTGGTGCTATTGTGTCATATGTAAAGCCATTGAAACTTAAGAATGTATCAAAATCTCTTGGTCTTGGGGTAGCATTTGCAATAGTTGTTTACCTGGTATTTTTCCTGCCCATGGCAGTGACCGTATTCGCATCGGTGATGATGAATATAATGGGTGCAAAGGCTGCTATGATGCTGCCTGATGTTCTGGTTATAGGATTCATAGGGCATCTTCTGTATGGTCTTGCACTCGGAGCAACAGCGTTCTATATAGGCAGAAAACTATAAATAACTATAAATTAAATAATATTTTTTATAATTTTTGTTTAAGACCGAAAGTGATGAAAGTAAGTGGTTCAAATGGTGAAAAATTTTGATCTCATTGTGATTGGTTCCGGGTCCGGACTGGATGTTGCAAATGGGGCGGCAAGAAATGGATTGAAGGTCGCGATAATAGAGTCCGGTCCTCTTGGTGGAACCTGCCTGAACAGAGGGTGTATCCCATCAAAAATGCTCCTTCACGTGGCTGATTTAGTGGAAACTGTGCGCTCTTCGCACAAGTTCTCAGTTGATGCTTACAATATTTCAGTAAATTTCCCGAAAATAGTGAAAGAAGTAAGTGATTTTGTCGATGATGAATCCAGCGGCATTGAAAAATATTTATATAGTGCAAAAAACCCCACACTGTTCAGAGGAATTGCAGAATTTACCGATCACAAGGAGTTGAGGGTTGGGAACACATTAATCAGAGGAGGGAAGATACTGATAGCTGCCGGAGCCAGACCGAAGATACCTGAGATTCCCGGCCTGATCGAAGCGGGATATCTGACCAGCACGGAAGCTCTCCGCCTTTCCAGTCTTCCTGAATCACTGGTCATAATAGGTGGTGGTTACATAGCAGTGGAGTTGGCGCATTTTTTTGGCTCCCTTGGCTCAAAAGTGACCTTAATACAGAGGAGCGACAGGCTGCTCACCAGAGAGGATGAGGAGATTTCCAGAAGCTTTACTGCAGAATTTGCCAAGAAGCACAGGGTTTTGCTCTCGTCAGAACCTGAAATGATTACAAAGAAAGAAGGGGTTTATCATGTAAATGTCAAATCCTCGGTGGAAGAGAACAATACGACGGTCAGAGCCAAAGAGTTACTCTTAGCAGTTGGAGTAACTCCAAATACTGATCTCCTCGAGCCAGAAAGAACCGGTGTGATACTTGACGAAAGGGGGTTTATCGTTGTCGATGAATACCTTGAAACCAACGTCAAAGGAATATTTGCCCTTGGCGATGTCATCGGAAAGTACATGCTTAAACACAGTGCCAATCTGGAAGCTCAGTTCAGTTACTATAACATAATTGATTCGAGTAATAAGATTTCGGTAAACTACAATGTAATTCCCCACGCAGTATTCACGTCCCCGCAAATAGCGGGCGTTGGTCTCAGTGAACGTGAGGCGAAAACCATGGGATTAGACTTTGTTGTGGGAAAATACAGGTATATTGACACTGGAATGGGAATGGCATTGAAGGATGAATCCGGCTTCGTCAAGATTTTGGTCGAAAAAGCTTCACATAAAATACTGGGTTGCCACATAATGGGAATAGATGCGTCAACACTCTTGCACGAGGTGGTAGTGGCAATGAATGCCGGAAACGGAAATCTGGAGAACATAACGGGAACGGTCCATGTCCATCCGGCACTATCCGAGGTGGTACTTAGGGCGGCACTTTCAGCAAGGGAGGTACTTCAGCGCTGAGATATATCAACCGTTGACGGAAAAACTATAAAATGTGTGCTGAGTTTAACATATGAGGTGAATGAATGTCGGAAGAAAAATTTGAATGTAAGGCATGTAACATGGCTTTTGCATCCAAGAAGGAAATGGAAGAGCATGCAGCAAAGCATCACAAGCACTAGATTCTCATGATATAAGTGATCGCTATAATTCGCACATTATATTTTTTATAAAAGTGGATCTCTTATCAGTGTGATGGGTCTGGCCGGCCTTATATACTAATTTTTAGAGGGGGGATTGATTCTAATTATTATTTTCAAAGTATTCCCTTCTATGAAAAAAGTTGATCTGTCTTATGCTGATCTCTTTTCTTCATAAATATTTTTTCCACCTCTTCGATATCTTTGAATCTTCCTGGATTCTTTGCCCTCATTGACATGGCCTTCATCTTTCTCTCGGTGAGGGAATCAATGTTATCCTCGAATTCAATATTCTTAGTGAGCATGACATATATGCACTCCAAAAGGATCCTTGCAATTGCAACTATTGCACGGTTCTTTCCAAGTCTTCTAACAATGCTGAGGTACTTTGCCTTCATTCTTTTTGAATATCTTATGGTTACATGTGCAGCAGTCACAAGTATGAATCTCAGCATGGATGATCCATGTTTCGTTATGTGACCTCTGATGTCTCTGTTTCCGGATTGATCCTGCCTTGGTACCAGGCCGGCATAAGCTGCAAGTTTCTCCTTTGTTGGAAATCTGGTCACATCATCTTATCCGATGATATGGCAGATGCTGAATACAGGTTTATACCTGGGATTGTCATCAGTAACTTCAGGGAAGTATTTCCCTCACATGCAACGGCCATCTGATCCTCAAGGATTCTTTCCCTTTCTTTGAGATCAGATATCCTTTCTATGAGATCTGAGAGAACAATTCTATCTAGATCTGGAAGGTTTGAAGATTCCTCCAGTATGGTTCTTATGCCTCTCCTTCCAAATATGTCTGTTGCATGTACGATGATTCCATGCCTTGTCAGGATTGCATGAACTCTGTTTTTCAACATGTTCATCTCCTCGCCAATGGATTTCCTGTACCTTACAATGGATCTGAGAGCATCTGAGAACTTTGATGGAAGATGCACCTCAGGAAGTTCCTTGAGTCTCAGAAGCTTTGCAAGCTTGTATGAATCCTCCTTATCGTTCTTTTTTGCTGTCATGAATATCAGGGAAAGCTTTGATGGATCCGCCAGGTGAACTGAGAAACCCATGTCCCTTAACTTTCTTGCAATATATTTTCCTGATGTCGATACCTCAAGTGCAATCTCAGGTTTCAGATCCAGGTATCTGGATCTGAATGCATTCAATGCACTCTCTGTGTTTTCGATCCCATAGCTTTCACAGACATTTCCTTCTTCATCCATTGTGGTAACATATACGCTACTTTTATGTACATCCAATCCAATATAGATTCCAACCACCTCCTTGATGGTACGTGGGAGTTCAAAGTCGGAGACATTTCGACAGCCTTCTATTCACCCTTGTTCCAGGGTACTATGTCGAGACGAAGGGCAGCTAATCTTAAAGTCGACCTCACGGGTCAGCAAACACTACAGCTGCCTCTCCGACTCTCACGCTTGCACCGTCATGCAGGCGTGGACAGAAAAACTTTTTTCATGACATCTTAAAACACTAAGGAAAGCCCGACCGGTCCATAAATTTTAACAGTAGGAAACAGGATTATTCCATACTAACCAATTAAACGCTCCGAGAGTTGACGAGTCTAAGGATCCATTATCTTCTTCCGGTTTATCCTGTCAAGTGTTGATAAGAAACGCGGCCTTTTCTTATTATCTTCTCTCAACTGG
>JAJZOT010000146.1 GCA_021847855.1 Thermoplasmata archaeon
GTGAGGAACGGTCCGGGTTTACCCGTGACCCGTTTTCAAAAAATTCTATTTTTCTTTTCCGGAGAGAGTCTATTGCGTCCTCCTGCATCAGTTGGATGTAGTCCTTTGTCGTGTCTATTTTCTCGTGTCTCATGAGGAGACGAAGCTCTTCAAGATCAAGCCCTTCTTTGTATAGAAATCTTGCATAGAACCTCCCTTCCATGGGGCTATTATTTATCTAACTGTATATAAGCGACATAGACGCCTCCCTAAATTTATTAAGAACAATCTGCATAATCGAGTCGTGATACTTTTTGTCTACAAAAGAAAACAGTATCGGAAATCAGAATCGCGAGCTAAAGAGGGAACTCTCGTTCCGTGACATTTTTTTCATGTCCTTTGGAGGACAGGCACCTTTTCTTTCGATGTTGACGTATGCAACAGCTGTGCTCCTCCTATCATTGTATTTCTCACCAATGGTTGTCCTGATTGGAACCATAGTGGTCCTGATGAACGGATTGGTTGTGTTTTTCTTGTCCAAGAGACATACTGAGACTGGAGGATACTTCAACTATGCTATAAAGGAACTATCAAGATGGTTAGGCTTTGAAACCGGATGGCTTTACACTTTTTACTCGGTCCTCTATGCCTCAGGATATCTTGCAGGATCTGCATTTGTTTTATCATATGTATTGGGCGTCAACCCACTTTTCGCACTTTTGATCGCCTTCATCCCTGCGTCGATTTTCCTTCTTATTGGAATCAAACCTTCGGCCAGGTATGCTATTTTTGCGGCAGCCATGGAGATAGTTGTCCTCGTTGGCGTAATCATTGTTACTCTAAGTGTCGCTCACTTTTCCTTCTACAACCCACTAGGAGTTCCACCTTCCGCGTCCAGCCTCTTCCTTGGCATTTTGTTTGCCATAGGAATTCCCACTGGTTACGGAGCCATAACGCCGGTTTCCGGTGAGGTGAAGAATGCGGAAAAAAACGTTGGAAGAGCCGCAATCATGGTTATTCTGATTGGCGGACTTCTGGAGGCTCTTGTCCTATATGGAATAGTGGATGCAGGGATTTCTACGGGATCCCTGGCATCTTTAACGAGCTCATCCGTACCCGTTATTAGCATAATGAAAGAGTATATTGGCCCTTATTCAATTTATCTGCTGCTGTTTGCGGGCATTAACGACGGAATCCTTGGATCTCTGGCCTTCATGACTGCCTCATCACGGAATATATATGCAATGTCCAGGAGAAAATTGCTCCCGGAATTCTTGGGTAAACTACATTTTAGGACAGGAACTCCAGTCATTGCCGGGATCGTTACCATAATAATTGCCAGCCTGGTCCTGTTCCCTTCAATTGCACTATTTGGTGTTTTTACGACTTTTCTTGCGTTGGGCACGCTCTCCGGCCTTGGAAATCTGGCTATCCATCTATCTGCTAACTTCTCGCTGCTTCAGAGTCTAAAGACAGCAGAAGGAAAAAGAGTTCTACAGGGGTCCATTGCGCTCGCTGCAATAGCCATATCAGGATTTGTTCTAGTGTACTCGATAGCTACTTCCGTTAATTATGTGATCCTCATATTCCTTGGATACATAATCATAGGTTTCCTTGCGGTTGAGTCCCTGTACGGGGACTTCTCCAGAGAGAAACATGAGATAATGGATGAAAATGGACATAAGATTTGAGTTATTGAGGCTCAAATTCCGAGTTTTTTTATTTTTTGGACTCATTGGACTTTCACGTGGGTTGGAATTTTATGATATTCACCGGCAATCCATATTTTCACATAGTTTGCAACATAGTTATCCAGCATGAACAGTCACCAAAGTGAAATTAATACGCACTCCGAAAATTTCAGATTTACAGGATAAATCTCTCTTTAGCAGACCACAAAAACTGGGAAGAGCCATTATTTTTAAAACACTGCGAACTTCAATTCTAATTTGCTGTTTTCTTTATGACCATAATTACGGCATACGTGTAATCTATAATTCTCAGTTTGGAACAGTCAGAGCAAAAGAACGGCAAATTCTTTGTGGGAAGGTCTGCGAAATGTCGTAACCTTTTCAACTGAGAATGCGAAGTCCTGCCCGCCGCTCTGAAGGTTGAACCTGTTATTTACTAGCTCATTTATGGTCCTGTCATTCAACCATTCTGCACGCTTTTCCTCAATGAATTTCCTGACCTTTTCCGGTCCCTCCTTCCTTGGAACTCCGATGAGGTACAGCACAATAATGGGTTTTGCACTCTTCCCAAGCTCCCTTGCGAAGTATTTCCATTTCTCACGTGATCCGTTTTCGAAAAATTCCATATTTCTTTTCCGAAGAGAGACTCTGAACTCGGTTCCGATGTTAATCAGTTTTGAACTGGTTGCGTGGATTTGCACAGTTTTATTCTCGAATGGACAGATACGGGTGATCTAACTTAGTTGAATTTTTCCTAGCGAAAAAGTTTATCCTAATTGTCGTGTAGTTGGTATAGATGCAGATTTCAGAGCGACGATCTCTCCGATATTTGATCGGTATGAATACCGTTCATCTGGGAAACAATTATCTCTGGATTTCCTATGAATCCCTGATACTCCCTCTCCAGATTCAGGGAGTCGCCTCATCACAGGACAAAGGTATCATTCTTGGCATATTTGCATTTGTCGGAACATCGGTCGGAGTCTTTATCAGCCTTTTCACTGGAGTTCTGAGCGACAGGTTCAGCATAGGGTGGGGAAGACGTGGGCCATACATATTCCTTGGATCCATGGCTGCAGCACTTGTGGTTTTTTCCAGCAGAATATCCTCCATAAGTCTCTGGTGGATATTCCTCTTATATTCGCTCGTTCAGGTATTCTCAAATATTTCGGCCGGGGCATACCAACCGCTTTTCAGAGATCTCGTTGGAGAGGGCCAGCGAGGACTGGCGACTGGATTTAACGGTCTTTTCACCCTATTGGGTACAGCCATGGGACTTGGCCTGATCGGATATTTAACCGGGGAAGGCCTATATTCTCTGTCCCTGGTGACAATATCTGTTATAATAATCGCGACGTCATTACTCACCATAATTACAATAGCAAGGGATGATCACCCCGTTCATGTCGGAAAACTACGCCTCAAGGAAACATTCCTTGACATTTTTGACCCGAAGGGGAAATCCAAGGGTTTCTTTCATCTTGTCCTGGGAAGCTTCTTTTTCTTTATGGGCATAACAGGTCTCAGTTTCTTTGAACTCTATTATTTTTCAGATATCCTGAAAGCCACCAATCCGGAAAACCTCGTTGCGATATCTGGAGTTGTTGTTCTTGCCGTATCCACCATATCTTCTGTTACTTTTGGGACACTCTCCGACAGGCTTGGAAGGAAAAACATATTGATATTTGCCGCCATAGTTGGAGGGCTTGCTACTTCCCTGATTCCACTTCTCAGAATCTTTTCGGATTTTCTGATTCTAGGTGCCGTCATAGGAAGCTGTTACGGTGTCTATTTCAGCGTTTCAAAGGCCCTCGCGACGGACCTGTCCCCTGGATCTGAAGCTGGAAAATTTATGTCCTACTTCAATCTGGCAATAGGAGGATCAGCTGCGTTCTCGCCTCTGCTATTCGGTTCCATTCTAGGTATATTCAAGAATTCAAGTCTTGTTGGTTACACTGTCCTTTTTGAGTTGTCAGCACTTATGTACCTACTGTGCCTTTTATTTATCCGCGGTGTCCCTTCAAAACCGATAAGCAGTCCTGTGGAAGGACGGTGAACCTTACTTTTTCCCTATACCGCTGAAGATTATCCAAACTTTTTTTGCAGCAAGCATCCTTTAATAATCTGATTGTATGAATTTCATGAATGCATCCAAGATCACTTAGATCGCTTTCCTACCTTATTGGCCTGAACTCCGTTTATCTTGGCGTGAATTATCTTTGGATGTCTTATGAGGCGATTATACTCCCCATTCAGGTCGGCCTTTCAGTCCAACAGGAATACAAAGGATTCGTTCTGGGAATAGTTGCCTCCGTAGGTAGTTTGATTGGGCTTTCCGTCAACATGCTCTCAGGGGTACTTGGAGATAGAATTCGTTTCTTCGGTTCGAGGCGTTCCCCTTATATAATCATAGGAACCTCGCTCGCTATTCTCACCCTGATCTGGGAAAGCTTTCTGTCATTTTATCTGGCAATAGTACTTTTTGGGTATATAATGATACAAATATCTGGCAACCTCTCTTCGGGATCATATCAACCTTTTCTGGCTGAGGTTGTCAACAGCAGTCAGAGAGGCGCATCGGCCGGGATTGGCGGTTTTTTCACTCTGATAGGATCTGCCCTTGGATTCGGAGTGACCGGGTACCTTGTTGGAATCGGATATTTTTCTCTTTCCCTCTACTCAATTTCAGTTATTCTTTTGATCGGTACTTTTCTAACTATAATCACAGTAAGAAAGGAGGATAAGATAATCTCCTCAGGCGTAAAGTTTTCGAGAGAAAAGTTGAGGAGAACAATACATGAGGTTCGTAACCTGAAGAGGTTCACAAGGCTCCTTTTGGGTTGCTTCCTTGTTTTTATGGGAGCAACAGGACTGACCTTTTTTGAGTTCTACTATTTCAAGGACGTGCTACTGCTTCACAATCCCGCATACTCTCTTGCAGTGGCTGGAGTTTTAATACTCACTGTTTCCGGAGTGTCTACCGTTATTTTTGGTCATTATTCAGATAGATTCGGAAGGCGCCGGATTCTCATAGCTGCAACAATTGTTGCTTCGATCAGCATCGCTTTTATTCCGATATTCAGAACATTTCAGAATTTCCTGATTCTCGGGTCCATATATGGGGGAGCTTTTGGCGTTTTCTTCAGCGTTTCCCTCGCCCTTGCCGGGGACCTTGTTCCGAGGGGGGATGCGGGAAGGTACATGTCATTTTTCAACCTTTCTGTTGGAGGCGCCACTGCAATCTCGCCTGCACTGCTGGGAATGATTTTTCTCGTGTTCAGTGGATCGGCTGTCAACGCGTTTATAAGTTTATTTGAGATTTCTGCCCTTTTCACAATGCTAGGTGCTATATTGCTTGCGTTCTTCTTCCGGAAAGATGTTGTCGCTGGAAAACTTTCATTGTAACTTTCTTGTTTTCTAAAACATTGAAGCAAAAACTCGCCAATGAGAAGCAAAGTAAAGAAAAATCTACAAGTTTACGAGATAAGACTTCTGACCGCTGCGAGTGGAAACAGTTATTCCCAATTTTTGATGCTTATTTCAGGTGTTGTTTGCATTTCTGTTTTACACAACTTCGGATAACATGTATCTTACGAATTATACAGTTTGACCTCCATTATTACAAATAGCCAATGGAATTATATTTGATCACTAGAAATGCTGC
>JAJZOT010000003.1 GCA_021847855.1 Thermoplasmata archaeon
TAAGTTGATTTTCAGGATTCTGTTCCTTGTCCTTGGTGGACACACGGGCATAGAGGCCGACAATCATCCTTTTCCTATTTGCCTGGTGCTTAAATATTGTTTAGTTTTATTCTTGGCCTTAGAAATGAAAGACACAAAGTTTCCGATCACTGATCATAAGTACAATGGGCTGAGGTTGCTCAAGGAGTTAATGAAAAATTGAGTCGCATATCAAGTTTCGCCCAAATCTAGAAATTCTATTCCTTGCTTTGCTAAATAATGACTGCATCTGCATCAGGTATCTTCAGCACAACAGGCACGCCAAGGAATTCATCCCTGTGCTTTGACCACACAAAGTGATGTCATGAGACTAGATGCCAGAAAACAATTCCCGAAGTTTCCGGCATCCCGCAATATGAATCGCTGCCTTGTAAATCAAATCCTCGAAATCTCTTATCCCAACCCCTTTCACAGAGTTCTTCCAGATGCACTGGTGCTGCCTGTATATATGAGAACTAAGAGAACCTGCCGCCATTTATTACACTGTTACCACCAAGGTCTTAATTTCTGAGGGTCCTCTGTTTATGATAAAAAGGTAGACAGTGGATGAATACCTGGACAAAATAGAGAGCTCCGTTGGTATTAAGGTAAATGCACATAAGTTCAGGCATACTTTTGCAGTGAAGGCCCTTCTTGATGGTGTTCCAATTAATGTTTTACAGAAATGGCTGGCCCATTCTTCCCTGGCAATGACAACTGTATATGCAGATGTTCTTGGAATGGATACTTCTGACTTTATGAGGCAGATCAGATAGTTCACCTCGGTGTGAGCTTACCTAAATAAGTTTATGGCATAGCTAAAGTGGCACGGTATTTACTCCCAACATTTTTTTATAATTTGTAGCATCCACACACTAAAATGAGTGAGACAACCCCTATGGAAAATTCAGAATCTGAACTCCCAAGACATCTTTCATTCAGAGACGTTTTCTTTCTCTCATTTGGTGGCATGTCTCCGCTTTTGAGTCTCTTGACTTATGGTGCTGTGGCACTTGCGTACGGTGGTTTGCTCTCTCCTTTGATAATGATTATCGGAACGTTGCTCGTTTTGATCAACGGCCTGGTTGTTATGCAACTGTCCAAGAGATTCAAAACATCAGGGGGCTACTACACCTATGCATTTCAGGTGCTATCGGAAAGAGTGGGTTTCAGTACTGGCTGGGTCTATTTGTTCTATTCGCTGCTCTTCGGGCTTGCCTATGTAATTGGGGCTGTTTACGTAGTAACACTGGTCTTCGGGGTGTCAACCTACATAACATTACTTGCAATTGTGTTGCCGGCATCTTTCTTCCTGATCATGGGGATAAAGCCCTCCGCAAAGTATGCGATTTACACGGGCATAGCTGAAATCTGCCTTATTCTGGTAATTGTATACATTTCCTTTTACCTGACTGGCGGGTCTGCCTATGTCCCGAACCCAATTTCCTATCATATATCCGGGAGCGCACTGGCTCTCGGTATTCTTTTCGCCATGGGCATACCCACCGGATATGGTGCTATTGCCCCCATTTCAGGTGAAATAAAGAACCCTGAGAGAGTTGTGGGAAGGTCAGCAGTTTCAGTTATTCTTGCAGGTGGCCTACTTGCATCCCTCTTCATCTATTCTATTTCGAATCTGCTGTTTCAGAAAGGAATTGAGAATATTCTGGGGGTATCCAGCCTTCCTATCCTTTCCATCTTGTCCGGGCACTTTTCACATTTCAGTGTGTACGTGATCTATGCAGTAGCCATTGCTGCCATCAATGATGGAATACTTGCAATACTGTCATTTGGCTCCGCCGCCTCAAGAACCATTTTCAGGATGGGATACGACAGGACGTTCCCATCGGTCTTTGCCAAGAAGGTGAAAGAACAGCCGATTAACGCAAATATTACCGTTTCCATCCTGATAATTGTAGTTCCGTCCATAATGCTTCATTTCCTACCGGCATATTCAGCATTCGTAATTTTAGGAACAATAGCATCCTTGGGAGGGCTCTTCATACATGTGATGGCTGGAGCATCTCTGATGAGGGTAGGAATCCGCAGGGGGAGGAGGCTCGTCCTCAGGGGCACAAAAGGCTTTTTCCAGTTCATGGAGGATTACAAGGAGGTTTTTCTTGCAGGAACGGCAGCGATAATCACTTCCGTGGAATTAGTTTATTCTGCATTTTCCACCCTTATCATTTATTCAACTCTTTTTCTTGTATGGATTGTAGCCGGTTATGTGGTCATGGATATACGGGATATAGTGATGAGAACCCCCTACGCTGTAAAACTTACAAAAGGAGAGGTATCGGCTGCGGAGCGGTTCAGGGATCTCACGAGCCTTAAAATCAGGAATGCCCTGCCGGATGTGGTGGTCAGAATAGACGACTCAGTTGAGGTTGCAATTGAAAAGTGTGTATCTTTGGACTCCCCTGGAGCGGCAGTTATAGACCAAAGGTCAGTGCCTACAGGGACACTCATCCTGAGGGACGTTTTCATGCTTTCTGAAAACGAACTGAGGAAGATGAAGGTTAGAGATCTCTGGCTGGAACGCCCAGTAACCATCAGAAAAGAAAGTAACGTAACAGACATAATTAGAGTATTCAAGGAGAGCAGAATCCCAATCCTGTCGATCGTGGACGACCGAGGCATATTTGCTGGCACAGTGAGAGAAAGGGAGGTAATCATGGCATTAGGCGGAATCGGGTATTCAAAAGATGAATCTAATCCGGAAAAATCTGCATTATAAAAGTTGCAGGGAACCGCATTTTCATAGAAACATTTCTGGATGGAATTCTATGCCATAATTCTCGTTTTTGTTCATGTAATCGGATAATCACCCTCATGAAGATCCATTTTTCGAAAGGAACGCTCAAAAACCAGTGTGAAGGATATAGCCATTATGATTGTGGCAAAGACAGCTGTGGAATAACCAGAACTGTTTATGAAGCCCCTAGATAGTGCAACAGAGGCAATGATTATGCCCACTGCTCCCCTGCCGCCAAAAATACCCAGGGATACCCTTGGCGTTACATTTTTCATGTACTTCCTTGAGAACTGGTAGGCCGCGAATCCACCTACAGCGGCGGTAACTATGACAAGAAAGAAAAGGTAAGGTAGGGAAGAAATGGGAATCAGAGTCATTTCAAGTCCAGAAATGCCGAAAAACAGAGGTATGAAGAAGCTTGAATTTATCCGTTGGAAGGTCCTTTTCAGGATTCCGTATGTTGCATCCCCTACAGTGTTTTGGTGTATCATCAAGCCTGAAAAGAACGCTCCCATGACAAACGTGATGCCTATGTATTCAAAAAACGTGGAAACTGCGAGGCCCATAACTATTACAATTGCGAAAATTATTGTTTCTTTGTGAGTGCCATTAAGCCTGTTAAACCCCTTGATTAAGTTGTCTGACTTTGATTTAAGGAGCATGTCAATGAAATAAAGCCCGACCAGGAACAATACAAATAAGGTGGAATCAATTGCTATGCTCAAGAAAGTCCTGTGGAAGGAAACCAGTATAATGAAGGCAATCGTATCGCTCATTGCAACGCCTCCAAGGAGCCTCAATCCATCCTCAATTTTTATGAGGCCAGATCTTACCAACAACACTGATGTTATGGAAATTGAAGGGATGCTGACAGATAGTGATACGCTCACAGCCTCGAGATAAGGAAATTTGAAAATGTAAAAGGATCCTAGTGACATCAGGATGAACGGAATGATGAATGAAGCTGAGGCGAAACCGGTTATGTATTTTATATTTTTTGAGAATATATCAGAGGATGCCTCTATCCCAATCTGGAGTACAATGAAAAAGAGTGCAAGAAGGCTTATTGAAGAGAGTTCAGAGGTTGGAATAATCAAACCAGTAACAGCAGGTCCAAGTATCATTCCCGCCACGAGAGCCCCAACTACTTCCGGAAGGCCCAAAACGTTGAATAGTTCTCCAAGTCCTATTCCAACAACTAGAATGAGAAGAATTGAGGTTATCAGGTCTGTCATTACTGCCCTCATTTGCTGGTCGGTATAAATAATTCTGGCCAGATAAGCTGAATAGCTTAATGTTTTCCAGATTCATGGAAGTGACGAAGTTGCAAAACTTGAAATTACTGACAAACTGCAATGTAAATCAATACGCAAAACATATGTGAGAAATAATAACTCCAAGGAACAACTCTTTAGATTCTGATAGCAATATACATATATTCCACAACAAATTCAATCAGACATGAGGATTGAAAGGATATGGAAGGCCCTACTTCTTATTGTCCTACTTGCCTCCGAAATTATTATTGGTAACGAAATAAGATACTGGTCAGAATTTTCGTCGAATTTTGCAATTATGTTATCCTTCTTCTTTTATATGGTGATGATTATGTTTGATGTGGGCTTATTATGGAATTTCTTCAGCGGGAGGCAGGGATCAAAATGAAGATTACTTCAGGAAGACCGTTTATCACGGTTGGGAAATGATATCTCCCGCCTGAAGCTAATGGTTAATAGTTTCGTATTTCCATTTGTGGCGGTAAGACTTTTCCTTTTCGGACAGTAAAATCATGAGTAGGAGATATATAAATAAACCAGTCAATTTTGAGTGGTAGGTTTTTCGGGCGCCAAAGTGATCGATGCGGTATGATAAGTTTTTAATCGTAATATCTTTATATGACTTGGAACAGAAGGAGGGAGTCCCTATGGAAGACCTTGAGGATTATTACAATAGACTGATGCTGAAATGCGATGAACTCAAGCTGTCAAAATTCTACACCGAAAGCCTTTCTGATGAAGAAATACCTGAAATGAGATGGTCGAAACAAGAAGATGAGTTAGACGAGTTTCTGGACATCGCCAGAAATGAAACACACGTCCTTCTAGTTCACATCAAGGTCATAAGTGAAGAAGATATAGAAACCGTTAAAGAAGAATTGAAAGAAGGAGAGGAAGAATTATCTTTTCTTGAGGAACCAGATGATGCAGACGAAATCGAGGAAAAAAGTTTCGAAATAACAAAACTCAAGCGAATTCTGGAAATTTACAGAGAACACTTGGGTAAAATCGGTCTTCTTAGCTATGGGTGGCTGAATAACGGGGTTCTGTATAGCAATAATGTGAGAACTCGCTGGTATGATAGCACGATTGATATAGAGCTTTCAGAGTATGGAGAAGAAAGTGGGATGAGGAATCCTGAGGAGGAAAAGAGAAACAATCTCAAGAAGTTCAAAGAAATGCCACTTGAAGAAATGTCAGATTTGTTTTCCGAGTTCTTACAGAGTAATTACCACTTGGTTAAAATGACTCCCAGCCGGATGCGCAGCGCCCAAATGAGATTCTTAGATATCCAGTTCTCTCTCAGTGAAGATGAGCTTAGGGCCCAGAAAATGGTGAAAAAATTGATGGATGCACTTGCGCTGGGTATTCGGATAAATATTAAGAAAGAGCTGGAGGGAACAGATCAGCTTGTGAACGACTTGGCAGATTGGTTCAAGAGCACCGGAGTATATTCGCCATCTAAAATTACCAAACATGCCATCACTACTTATCTAAACGCGAATGGCAAAATAATGTCAGAAGCAGCAATAGAGGTTATTTCTGGTCGGGTCAAGGAAAAGCTGAACTTATAAATTCACCTGGCCATTTTCGCCTCTTTTTTATTTTACAGCAATTTCATGAGGGTCATTGAAATTCTATTCCCATCCCTCAACCCACTTCCTCATTTCTTTGCGATCATATTCCTCAAATGGGATATTAACATAATGCTCGTACTGTGTTACGGTAGAGTGCCCTTGACTCAATGCAATCTGTAGAGCCTTATCCGGATAATAAAACACTAACCAGGATTCCCAGGTCTTCCTGAAACTCTTATTGTTAACCGGTTGACCGTCAAGGATCCTTTTTGAAAGCCTTCTCAACTTCATGTCGAATGCAGGAAGTTCAGGCAAAGGATGCTGAGCCTGGAATAGATCAGAAATGAGAGTTTTGCCAATATCACTCAATCTTATGGCCCTCTCCTTCTGTTTTGCCTTGACTTTCATCATGGAGCCTCGAGGAAGATAAACAAATCTTCCATCCAACCAGTCAGGATTCTCCCTGAATCTCTGCAGTTCAGCGTACCTCATTCCTGTTACCAGGAGAGAAGTGCAGATCCTTTTCATGTTGATGTCCAGGTTGTCCCTCAAAGTCTCCCATTCAGATGGCCTGAGGATCCTGACTTCAAATTTTTCTGAAGATCTTACAATGGCTCTCAAAATGCCTGTTAAGTTTATGTCAAGACTTAATGGTTTTTCTATGGCCCCTTATATACTGGCATTTGAAATTCAGATTGAGGGTATATAAATAGCGTTAAGTTTTAGCGTAAAAGTTAACAAGTTACCTCTGACTTGCTAAATTTTATCACTTCTAAAATTTGTTGATGGATTGAATCTATAAGATAAGATCCAACAAAGTAGACATCCTTTCTAGTTCCAAACTGAGAAGCATCTGAGTGAACACTGACTGATTTGGATATAATTCCCAGTTAGCGGAATAGGTGTGAGTGAAAAAGCTGTAATCGTCATAAATTAAACTCATATCATGCCAACCCGCAATTAAACTTACAAGTTGCCCCAAACCAGTTGGAGACGGAATAGGAGAAATTCCTCTAGTCAACTTTTCCAGTTTCTCAGTAAAAGCTTCGGAGATGACTTCCTTTTCATCATCAGGAAGTTGGACCAACTCAAGTATTTCATCGAAATCTTGCTTTGCATGGGATTTGAAGTCGTTTCTGTCAAAATCCATTATTTGCCCCTTTAGCACATCTGGGACGTCATTTTCTTCAATAGATAACATAGTCAGCAAGATGGGCATGGTTACATTCCTCGCTATCAAATTAACAATTCTTGCCTTCTTGCCATTAGAGTATTGTTCAGCAGGTACGAGTTTTTCTATAGCTTTTCTAAGATTCTTGAGTGAAAAAATGTACTTTTCCTCTATTCTGCCCATATTTTCCTGTCTTTTCAAAGTCTCGAACCATTGGCCTGAAAATGATAGGACGGTGGACATGTAATGGTCTCTCATCGTTGCCATTGAAGAACGGATCCACAGAAGGTCTTCCAGATAGGTAAAATACAAGTTCTCAAGAAAATGTCTCATTTCCCTATAGCAGGACGTTACAAATCCATATGAAACATGTATTGTTAGCAAATCCAGAAAACTTTGAATGTGAGGAACAAGAAAGGATGTTACATATTCAAATTCATCATCTTTTGTTGGCCTTTCAAACGGTGCGAGTTTGGAACGTATCTTATTTATTGTACTGAATGACTTTTGCCTGAAACTATACGAATCTCTTTTCACAGTATAATATACGGTGTTGCTAGAGAAATGTTTATAGGATACTCCTGAAATATTTGTCTGACAAAGTCTTAGATATTCATATTTTCTCCAAATTGGGATTTCCATCGCAGCAAACTGTGTGGTAAATCTAACATATTTTTCCCAATCCAACTCAAATAATAGTTTTATCCTTTTATCATTTCTTTTCTTCTCGGTCATTCTCAATCTCATAAAATTCAAGTCAGCTGGATCAATTTTTTCTACTGAAACGTCCTCAAACATAGTCTTTGCAAATTCGTTGTTGGCATTTTCCACAATTATCAAAAGCTCTTTTCTATATTTTTGCAGATCACATTTGCCAGAATTCATTGATTGCCTCTCTTGGTCAAAATTTGACAACTTCATCAGAAAAAAAGCGTATGGGAAATCCACATACCAAGGACTCTTATCAAATAAGACAAATTTCCCTAAAGAAACAATGTAGCCATATATCGGCCATGTAGGATTAAGCTTCATAATAATAAATATGTGAAAATGATAGCGCTTAAAGCCTTATCTAAAAAACGAATTATAGATAATGGTCTGATTCTTATATTCCAACAGTGTTGGCAAACCTCCTTGACCTACATTCACTTGTCTTGAGTATGAATTCAGAAAGGAGCACAATCATTCCGTGAAGTTTTACCCTAAAAGTTAACGTCTCACAACAGAACCCTTTATTGTCCTTTCCTCAATGTGAAAATTATGAGTTGTGAATAGTCGAACCTCAACTATTTGCTGTTAGAGTTTATTTCCCATAACATGATATTTAACATGAACTTCTCGGAAAGTGATTCTCCGTGTGCTATGATGTCTGTGAATAATGTTCCTTTCACTGCAATCATTGATGTGAAGTTTGTCGAGGATCCCCTGCTCAGGTTTCTTGGTTCATTGAAGTAGCTGTATACAGTGCCGTTTGTTATAGTGGAATTGGCAGGGAAATCTGAGCTGAATCCATTAAACAAGGAATCAGTGAGTTTTATGTATGTTGCGTTTGAAGAGCTGGCATTCTCAAATGTAAGGACATTAATACTCATCGATGTCTCAGTAATATTTGAATGGAAATTACTTTGTTTCCCTGTGATAAAGCCATCGTGGCCAGCGGTAATATTCATGATCTTGTTGACATTCGATGAAGAGGAAAGACTCCAATTTGAATTCGTTAACGACGATAGCTGATCAGTTCCAATCATTACTGGGGGATCTGGGGATAACTTTTCAAGGACCACATATGAAGATGTTGCCACTAATGCAACCGTTACCATGATTCCCACCAAGATCTTGATTTTTTTGTTCATTTTCCTTCACCCTATTTGATATAAATAACCAAAAATTAAAAGATTACCCTCCTACAGTCTGTACATTAACTCCAATCATCAGAGAGCAGGGCAGACCATATGTATCCAAAGTATAGTAGTCATTTGACACTACGAAGTTCAAATTGACATTGTATACTACGACCCCCAAGTAGTCAGGTATATATCCATTTGTAAAGTAGTCACTTACAGATTTTACACCCCATATCTTGGAAGAATGTGATGAAAGTATTGAGCCATACTGTATTGAAGGATAATAAAAGTAACCTGCCCCGCATCCACAACCTGTGCTGATATAAACTGGAGAAGAGGAATCTTCCGGAGGAGAGTAAGAAGCAACATCAATCGGGGTAGTTGTGCCTCCAGAATTAGCGAAGTATGAAGGGGAGGGGATAATACCAAATGCAAAGGAGTTGGCTATGCCAACGATATAGTCCGCAAGATTAACAAGGAAACTGTCGTTTGAGGTCGTCTGTTGGGCATATCTGACAGTTCCCAATCCAAAAACCTGGCCAGTTCCTTGATAGTTTGGCGAATAACCATATATATTCTGCGTAATGTTCCAAACTCCAGCAATGTCGTTTTTATTCCATTCTGTCGCGGTTCCAAAGTTCATATTGAAGCTGTTGGGCGATCCACTTGGTGCCGGTCCAAGGGTGCTAAAAGTTCCAGACCAACCTGGAACTGTTATTCCTAAGGTTGCAGATGCAACTTCCCCTCCACTGGCATTATAGGCAACGAAATTTCTGGAGGCTGGAGCATAATAATAAACATCTACTGTCTTGGAAGGCCCATATGAAGTACCAGCGGAATTGGTAGCCATTATCCTCATCGCTGTCACTTGATTCTCAGATAGCTGAGTGTAGCTAAATGTGTGCGAATAGGTTGTTGATGTGGTTTCGTACTCACTGTATGCACTATTCCAGGTTCCAAATTGGTAGAATTCAAAATTCACTGTAGCACTCCCTCCGGTGTTCACATAAGCTCCAATTGATGTCGACTGACCTGGGCCAACATACTGCTGACTAATGCTTTCGCTGGATACTGACGGAGAGGTTGGACCAGTGCTTCCCCCACCACCGCCACCACAACTAGGACAAGGTGTTGGCATTAAGGGTTCAATCACAGGATCAATTGTGTAGGTTTCATTTCTTATCAATTGGATTGGGCCGAAGGGGAGACTCAAACTGTCCATACTGTTATTTCTTGCTACTGTGCCCATTTGCAACAACGACGTTTCCCCAGCCCAGTTAACCTGAAGGTTTCCCATGGTTGCCGCCCAAGCTGATCCAGGTATGTTAGACATTTGATAATTTGAGAGTTCTACTGATTTGCTTATTCCAAAACCCTTGAATGATATGAATTTGTTTTGATGGGAGGCCAAGGAAAAAATTGCCTCGAAACTCATGTTATTATGGGCTAGGTTTTTTATGGCTATGCTTGCATCCAAAGAATGGCGGTGAAAAGTGAAAATTTCAGCAACCTTTACAAGGGAGTTTTCTTCAATGAACACTGCTGAGTTTTGAGCTCCATTCTTTATTCGATTTACTGAACCTTTCTGGAAATGTAATATATGTATGACATTTGAATCGATACTTAGTATCCTCCACTGCACTTTTTCTGTCCTGTTACCAAAACCAACAAAAATCTGCTTTCCATCAAAAACTACCTTCTCGTTTCCAACCTGGTATTGGTGAACATTGCTGTTCATAGGTGATGCAAGGCTTACCCCAGGCAAAAGCATCAGAACAGCAGCAAATACCGAGATAGCAATTGCAATCTTACTATTCATGGTGTAAAATATAACGTATTTTTTATTTGGACTTATTTTAGCCATTGGAACTAAATCAATGTAACACTTCTTGATGCAATTTATCTCAGAAATCGGATCGATTCCTGATCGATTTATGGAAACAATCAGATATCCTGAGTTGCAATGCCCCACATTTTTTTGTGTGTATAATCTAGATTTGCCTCCGTAATTATTTGCAGATAATAATGATTAGTGGAGAGTAAGACCATTCCCTTTGGAAAGCCCATTGTATTTAATATAACTAACAAAAATATTTCAGCGACGATTTTTATTGAATCTCATTGAAGAAGTTGTGTGTAGTCCTGTTTTTTAACTATCTTCTGGGAAATACACCTCAATAATCATGGCATATTATCATTCAATTTTCAAAATGAATATGGATTTTCTCTGCCTTTGTTGCAAACTTGCCAGCAATTTGAGATTTAAATCAGAGAAGTTTCTCGTGAATTCTCTCCCCATTATCTTATCTATATATTACATGAAAAGTTAGTCACCACCACCAAAACAGGACAAAATTGTTTGCAGATGTGGAATATCAAAGGAGAAAATACAATGTCCTCCTTGGTGTCCTATTTTGTCCTTGAGGACACTTTCACACGGTTACGTTTGAGGCATCGGACATGCACCTTATTCTTCATGAATTATGGATTGAGAAACCAGAAGGACCATGGCCGATGCTCAGTTTCACATTCCAATACCACATTCATCCTTTAATTTCACACCAACACTTCATTTTGTCTCCTTTAATAACACGTAAATGTGGTCATCTGTTTCTTCTCCAGGTTTTACGATAGATTTAGAGGAACATATAGGGTAATATCTGAATGATAACATCATAACCAGGAACAGAATAAACCAGAATAGTTCGTCAAGCAAGAAATTAGAAATATTGATGTTAGTGATCCCGGGTGCTAATCCTGTGGACATTATACCAATTGAATAGTATGTAACGTACTGAAAAGGAAAACCCATCCGTTCTATTATGCCGCCAAAATTTGGTACGTCAAATATGATCAAGATGCCAACCAATGATATCAGAAACGCAAGAATACCGCAACCGGCAAGAGCCTTTAGAAAAGAATTTCTCACAAGGTGGCTCTTAATCCAGTATATGCTTGAAACGACTAATAGCCAATATGCGGCTGAAAATAGGACTGGCGATAATTCAGAAAAATCGTACAACAGGTAATGAGAAAAATGCAAGTATGGCGGATACCCCAAGTAAAAACCAAAGAGAGGGAACACTAAGAAGTCGAAGGCAATCGAAATAGCAATCGAGGAGATTATAGAATAAATAATCAATTTGAGCTTGCTTTTCGAACTTCTATCCTCAATTGCTCCCGGCATCGATTAATAATTTACTGATAGGTTATAAAACCCCTGAATCTCATTTTCTAACTTCATTACTGTTTCCCAGAATGTTTTACTTCCCTTCTTTTGATACTCTTACACAGTTACGTTAGAATCATCAGAATCCGGGACTCTGTTCTTCTCAGTATCTACTTTCTGCTCACAATTAGGACAAGTTGTACGCTTTGAAGAGCCTGTGAATCTCCATATATAACTGCAATGATTGCATCTGACATCATATCCTGAAGACCGGGTCTCCTTTTCCAGAATGTACACTCTGGTTTCACAATTTGGGCACCTGGCAACTCTCAGGAAACCTGTATAGTTCCAGGAATACCCACATTCACCACAAGTCAGTGGAATTCCATCGCTTGAATCCCTGGATCTTCCTGTCAACTTTTCTTCAAATTCCCTGAACTTTGTTTCCATGTAGTCTTTCTTCTTGGATTCGTAAGCATCGATCAGAGGCTGCGAAGGCAGCTTAAACCTGGAAGTCTTGATTGTAATTTTATTGAATCCCCTCTGGATCTGTGGATACTTGAACCAGATCTTGTCATCATGGAACGGTGAAGGGAAAGGTAGCTTTGGCTTCATTATCCCTTGTACGTCTGTTGCTTCAAACATCACGTGAATTAAGTTTCTTGACTGCCTTTCAATGAAGTAAATCTTTGGTACTGTGATCAAAAGAATGATCTGCATATACCTGAATCCCTGTGTGAGCATTCCGAATATGACTGAAGACTGGTTTTTCCACAGTCTTGCATTGACTCCAAGGCCTGCATCATCAAAAATAACAACTGAACCAGGTTTCAGTTTCCCTGAATTAACAAGTGTTATGAGTTCCTGGACTGTGAACACAATCCTTTCCACTGAGAAATCTGGATCTATCTGTTCTGCTAATGAGATGGAAGAAAGAGATTTTCCGGATCCTGTATCTCCAACGAAAATACCAATGAGATTCCTGTTCTGCTTTATCCGTCTCTTAACCCAGGGAATTAGCCAGGTTGATTTCTCCCCATTTTCAAATGTTGGCATTTCAGTCACCGTAAGGTTCCGCCAATACCCCATCGCTTGACGTGGAATTCACCGGTATCAGAAGGCCAAGCTCCTGCATTGCCTGTGATATAAGGCCAAGGAATTCCCCACAGATCTGATAAGATTCATTCACATAGTTTGGAGACTCTTCATCAATCTTTGATATCTTGTCATAGATCTTCCTGTATGAGTCCTCATAACCCTCTATTTCATCCGTAAATGGAGAAAGCATGTTCTCCAGCTGAACCAGGGACTTGAAATAGGAAAGGACGTTGGACCTGTTGTGTGGGCGGTTAACAGGAAGCTCTGCACAGCTCATATACATCGTGTAAAATGCGTGAGCTCCGTCCCTTGATCCTTCGTCCATCAGATCACCCCAGAGTTGCCTGGAATGACTTCATTTTCCCGATGGTCTTCCTGGAAGTTGCTGCTGGGACTGAAGACTCAGACACTGTTTTGCCTTTCAGCTCTTCAAGGTCCACATTCTTGATGATCCATGCAGCAGTCTTCATAGATCTGTCCACGTTATCCTCCTTGAAGTCCTGGCGTGAGGACCATCCCTTGATGTAAGGTGCTGAATCCTTGAAATCATAGCCAAAGTGTTTCCCAACTAACCAGGCCGATAATTCAGCTTCTGATTCCTGCGTTCCTCTAGAACCGCCTTTCCTGTAGACGTGTTCAAGCTTCGCATGTGAGAGTTCATGCAGTAATGTTCTCAGGGCCTGCACATTTTCACCGGGGATCTTCATTACATTTATTCTCTGGCCATGTTCAGGATCCTGGGCAGTGAATCCCCTGCCACCAGCAAAAGGATCCTCGGTAACCCTGTAGTTTGAAGATGCCACGTCTTTCAAGTATGAGTACAAACTCTGGGCTTTCATCTCTGAATCCCTGTCAAAAACATTGATCTGTTTCTTTCCCGGAATTGCTTCAACTGCCTTCTTGTCAAAGACCTGCGTTATGCCAAAAGTATGAGTGGGTACGCGATTGTCTGGATACTTTTCCCTTACCTTCTCATCAATCATTTCATCGCTTAATCCCTGGGCCCTAAGCTTGTTGATGAAATCAAGTATCTTTCCGTTTGAGGCGTGCTTTCCGGAAACAACAGGGAATAGGATGTTGATTGGTACGGCATCATCCTTGACCTTGTATCCGTACGCCAACCAGTCGCTCTTTGACCTTACAATGGTCGCATAAGGATCCTGCTCCTTTATCAGCACCGAATTGAATGAAGAAAAGCTTCCAAGAAGGCCGGTATATTTTTCCAGATGAAGGAGCATCTGGTCTACTGTGGTAGCCTGGCTTGCCCTCTTCAACTGATCCCTGGCAAGCTGTTCAAGAGTCAATGTTTCCTTCCTGCTTGGGTTCACGTCGCTGTATCGAAGTTTCATTTCCAGGGTTGGTCTGGAATCCTTCATACCAGAAAGTTTGACATGCCTGTTCTTTTCCTTATCCTTTACAGTAATCCATTTTTCTGACATTTTTACACCTCTTTAGTTCTCCCCTGTTACATATCTCAGGTCGTGGAGTGCGATTTCTTTCAGATGTGGTCGGTGAGCATTCATCCTTGCGAGATCTGAAAACTTCAATGCAGTCTTCTTCTTTCCATATTTCTTAATTGCTGCATTTATGGCCTCCTTTCTTTCAGGCCATGGTTCCTTCATCCTGTAACCAAGTTCTGTGAGGGAACCAGGATTCCTGATTCCCATTTTGTTCACCTGGTTGGATGGGATTTCCCTTGAGATCTGTGTTGTCCTTCTCTCGCCTATGGGAATAACCTGCTTCTTTCCGTTTTGCTTTACAGTTCTAAACTTCGTCATTTTTTCACCTCTTGAGTATGAATATCTGGGGAACCTTGTGGAAAATTGCCCATATTTCCCCATCACCAATCCTTGAAGAATTCGCTTCCCGTGTTCTCTCAACTTTGTGGACTCTGGAGACTGATAAACCAACAGGGACACGCATCATTGCTGCTGATACCGGCGGAGCTCTCTCATCCTGGTCCTCTGCTTCCCTGAACTCCCTGTAAGAGAACTTCGCGTACCTGTTGTCCTTCAGTTCAGGATTCAGGGCAAAGATGTCATCCCAGATCTGCTGGATTTTGATCTTCCTCATGGTGTAATCGTGCTCAATCATTGGGAAGACCTCACCTTGATCAGATCATTTGTATCCTTGAGATCCTGGATTTCCTCCAGAGATCTCTTTATCACCTTTGGAGCCTGGTCTTCATCCTCAGAGTATGCGGAACCAAGTGCTTCGAACTGCTCCTTGGTTATCTTGCGTGCGGCAAGCTTTGTGAGCAATGGCATCAGCTTCTCGTATTTGGTGATCATATGCTCATGGTTGATCAGAATCTGGATGAGGTTCTCGTACTCCTCAGCGTGCATTATGAACTTGAGAAGGTTGTGTTCAGGATGCATGAAGTGTATGGATGCGATCACTCCGCGTTCATCGAATTCCACCCTTTCAGCAAGATGCACTGCCCCGATGTTGGAGCGGGCTGCTGGTTGATAATTTTCAAACACAACCATGTTGAAAAGGCCTGATGGCACCCTGTATTCATGGATTATGAGACTCTTCTTGTGGACCTTGATTTCAAGGATCCTTTCACTTGGTACCTTGTGAATCCTATCGGTATACAGGAAGATCAGGAGGCTCATGCTGGCCGCCATTGCCAGTGTGAATGGTGCACCTACAAGTCGATACGAAACATACAGAAGGAAGAAGCCTAAGGTGAATCTCCACCATGTCTCCCGGATTGTGGACCATATGGACACATATCGATCCCTTTCCTTCTTGAGCCTGTCAATATCTTTCTTTGACTGCTCAAGCTCCTTCTGCTC
This sequence comes from Thermoplasmata archaeon, assembly GCA_021847855.1. Next base: position 15,711 of record JAJZOT010000003.1, read on the forward strand.
CTTTTCCTGTCTACGCTCAATGATTTTATCAGCTACATAACCCATGATTTTACCTCATCTGCATAACCCTTCTGTTCTTACGGGAAATAACCCAGGCTCCCACTGTCAATATTGCAAATAACAGGCCAATGGAAGCGTCTGTCAGAACATGAATACCAAAATCGATGTATTCTGACAGTGTGAATTGAGCCTTTGGAGCTGTATGGCCGTAGTACTGTTGCAAAGGTACCGTTGCAATGAGCTCTTGCGGGTAAGAATAGGTCTTTTCACCAATCTTAATGATAACACTCGCTCCGCCCTTGGAAACGTTAAAATCGACGGATTTTGAGCCCTGGACATATCCTGAAGTCAGATTGTGCCCATTGTCCGTGATGGTGAAGGATTCGTTCTTTGAAGTTGAGAAATAAGCTATCCAGTCTTGGTACATCAGTGCATGCGACTGTCCGGGTTGCACTGTCAGGAACTGGGACTGGTGCGGCATGTAAGATGAAACTGACACCGATATGAGAGATTTTGATGATAGAAAATTGACGATCGTTATGTTGTCGAAGCTGTATTTCACTCCATTGAAGAATACATTAACCGATACCTTTGATTCATTGAATATCTCAGGTATAACCATAGAACTGGAACTATAGCCTTTAGCCAGGACTGAACCATTCTCAATGACCTCATAATTGCCCTGGCCTACAATGACAATGGACCAGTTCTTGAACATCTCCATCCCAGACTGGTTTCCCTCAAGGTATAGGGATTGCTTTGCCTTAGACTGAGAGGAAAACGCATACACTTCATTGGACAGCTGAGGAGAATGAGCACTGGACAGCGGCAACGCGATTAATGCCAGAATTAGAAATGCAAAACCTGCAGCTGCTGATTTCATTTCAGAATCATTCCTGCAGTGGTGTTTGTGCCTCCACCGCCATACCAGAACGACTTTGCCCAAGTCCATATTTCACCAGCTGTTAAACCGAGCCTGTGAGCAACATATAATGCACCCACCAGAACCACTATTATCAAAACTACATCTAGTGCCTTTCCCATTTTTACACCTTCCCCTGTTTTACTCTCTTAAGATCTCCACCTGGTCTTGACTCATATTCATCCCCTCCAATCTCCACAACCTGTGTACCACGCTGTTTTAATGCCACGATCACCGTTATTGCGGAGATTATGACACCCATCAGCGTCAGGAAGGAAGTTGGGCCACCGACTGCAGTGACAAAATAACCAAGGCCCGTGAAACCTCCAGAACCACCACCTGATATGGTCGGTGAAATGCTGAAATCAGAATTTGTGTAGTTTGAGGATTCATTGCTGAATGCCACAAATTCAATTTTGTAAGTCCCTGAAGTGAAGTTGTATTCATTCAGCGTCAAGGTCCACTGTGTTGTACCCCCTGAACCTCCTGCATAATCCAGAAAATAAGTGTTGCCTGCTGCATCCGGGCCTGAAAGAACAGCTTCGACATTCTGTACAGGATACTTCGAATGAGCAGAGACATTGAACATTATCGACGATGAAGTGTTGGTTTCCTGGACAGATATGGCTATGTCGTTTGATGTGGTAGGAGCTGATACCATTACCACCAATGTCTGAGAAGATTCTGCACCAAGTTCATCGATGACCTTTATGGTGATGTCCTTGGTTCCTGTGTGCCTGAATGTAAATGTCTGTGATGACTGGCCGTACGTTACATTATCGTAAGACCATCTGTATTCCTTGATGCTGGAATCATAACTGAAGGATCCGGATGCATCAAGTGTTAATGATGAATTTACAAGGACATTCGACCGATATCCGGAAACCTGTATTACTGGCAGGCTGGGGACCATTCTTACAACAAGATTTGTCTTGTAAGTCTTGGCTCCATTGAAGTTGTAGCTGAAATCAACCGTTAAATTGTTTATTGCAGAATATGTAGGGAAAGTGTAATTGAAGCCGAATGTGGAATACTGGTTTCCATTGGGAAGGTTCCAGACAATGCTTGAATTCTGGGCATACCATGCAGGACTGGCGTTGAATTCCACCTGTGTAAGGACCGTAACACTGCTGTCCGGACTGTATGAGAGGCCCACAGGAGCTGGGAGAGACTGTATTGCGATGTCAGAATATCCTTCAGCTCCTCCCTGATCTGTTACTGTGAGATTAACAGTGTAATTCCCAGATGCAAAGGTTTCAGATGGATCCGCTGAAACAGATAATTTTCCGTTTCCAAAGTTCCAGGTATAAGAATAAGAAGAACCACCAAGCACCGATGACAGGAAATTAACTTTGAGTGGAGCTATTCCCTGGACAGAACTTGCAGAGATCTTGACATATATCTGAACTGTAATGTTGT
>JAJZOT010000147.1 GCA_021847855.1 Thermoplasmata archaeon
TGAAATTCTCTTTCATGTTCACACATGTCAACTTTAGAGCCCAGTTTAACTGATTGGGTCATGTCACCCGGTTTTCATTCCCTGATATCAGAATCTTATGTTTTCCCTCTCAGGAGAAACTATATGGGAATCCTTTCCAGCCATTATGGTTGCCGCTTCCATTGTTTTAGTGGTTAAATGTACAGGGACAAGATTAATAGCTTTTGATTCAGAAAAAACTTTCAAAACATCACTGATAGTCGAATGTTTCCAGAACTTTGCTTCCTCTACCATCTGATCTGTATAGGTCATTTCGTGAAACAGGTAATCAGCATTTTCGGCTCCAGTTACAACTCTCTCGGAATACGCAGTGTCGCCACTGTAAAACACTACTCCATCCCTTGTCTCTATGCGATATCCATAGTCATCTACGACATGATTGGCCCTGAAATGTTGAATATCACCGAAATCCACATCCTCCCTGATATCCACGTTAATCTGAAAGGATTCGGGAGTCATTGTTGCCCTGAGCAGATTCCAAACATTTTTTTCCATCCCACCGGGACCCAGAATCACAAGGGAATCTCCAGAATTATAGATGGCCCTGTACCATAAGAATTCAGCAATTCCAATGAAATGATCCAGATGCATGTGCGTTATGGCCACTGTGTCGATACCCAGTGGATCAATCCCAATATCCAGCATCGATTCCAATGTATGCGGTCCACATTCTATCAGTGTCTGTCTGTCAATAACTATGGAAGCAGTCCTCTGGCCCCTTACTGTGTTAGAGCTCCATTTTCCAAGGAAATCTATGGTGGTCACTTCAACCACAGGTAATGGAAGTTCTTTATCTATTCCACATTTATTTCCTCCAGCGATTTACCCATGGTTTCAACACCAAGGAATAGAGTTGCAAGAAGGCCAATAACAGAGAATGCGAAAAAGAACATTAAACCCAGGCCAAGGCCGGAAATACTTACCAGAATTGGGAACGCTGTAAGGCCAAGTATGGCCCCTATTCTACTGAATGAGGTTCCAAATCCCTGTCCGGTTGCTCGTATGGATGTGGGGAATATTTCCTGAGGATAGATGAAATCTGTCCCCCCTGGACCAAGAGTCTGGGTTACCTCAAATATAACAAACATTGCAAGGACCACCACAGCTATATATCCAATGGAAAAGGCGGATTTTGGAACTAACAGCGCCGTTACTGCCAAAATAAGGAGGCTGACCGACATTCCTGCGAAACCAATTATTGTTATCAGTTTCCTGCCAAGCCTGTCAACCAGTAAAATACACAGGAAACTGCCTATCACTGCAAAAAGTGAAAATATGGCCGATCCTAGAATAGCATTGCTCTTGCTTAAACCAAAAATTCCAAGTATTGTGGGGTTAAAAAGTGCTATTCCATAGAAGGCAACATCGTATGAGAACCAGAAAATTGCAACAAAGGCGGTTGCTCTTATGTATTTCCTGGAAAAGAGATCAAGTATCGACGTCTTTTCCCTCTTTATGTAAAGCAGATCTGAGGATCCGGAGATCTGTTTTTCAACCTCCTGTGCTTCCTTAAGTTTCCCAGCATTCGCCAGCCATCTCGCCGATTCCGGAACTGACCATCTGAATATCAGCACAATGACTGCGGGAATGATTCCTATTGCAAACATCCATCTCCATGAATTTATTCCCGTTGGTAAGAGCAGGAAACCAACAAAATAGGCAACTGCAGATCCTATCCACCACGCAGAAACATTTACTGCGAGAAGCTTTCCTCTGGTTTTCTTTGGAGAAAATTCAGAAATTATGGTGGTACTTATTGCATAGTCTGCCCCAATTGCTAGACCAAGTATCACCCTGAAAATAAAGAGTGACAGGAAATTGAAGGATACGAATGCTACAAGACCGGTAAAAACTGCAAAAATAACCATATCCCACAGGTACATTATTTTCCGTCCTTTGAGATCAGTAATGTAGCCAAAAAGAACAGCTCCTACAAGCATCCCTATGGTTGTCGATGCAGCCATAAGCCCTTTTCCCAGAGCTGTATTCACATATGAAAAAGCAGATATTGAGGTTATTATGGTCAGTGCCACTGCAATAATGGATATGTCGTAGCCATCAAGGAATACGCCAGCTGCTGAGAGGGCAGTTATTCTGTAATGGACCCGTTTGGTCTTAGCATTATCCAGGGCAGAGTATGGAGAATCCTTTGTTTTTTCGACCATGATCGATCTATGAGTTAAGTATATTTGAATATTTGTTTTTATAATATATAGACCCTTCCTAAAAACCAGTGAAAACCTGTTTGTTGTAACAATTCATGTAACTCAGAATTAGCCATGCTTGCAATACCCCACAATAAAACAGCTTTTACTTTTACAGGAAGATGGAGTACGTAGAAATCCTCCATAGATTATCTGTTATGTGATCCCAGGAGAGTGAAAGGCAAAAGAATAACATAACAATTTGATATTGCCTGATCCATGAAGGTCATAGGGGTGACGGCACCATCCACTGGGTCAGGTAAAACCAGTGTCACTCTGGCTCTGTTGAACCACATTAAAAATTCAGTCTCGGTAAAAGTCGGCCCTGACTATATTGATGGAGCCCTGGCATCCAGGGTCAGTGGAAATCCCGCTCATAACATTGACAGGTGGATCCAGGGAAGAGATTTCATGAGAAGATTCAGGAATCTTTCATCCATGTATGACTTTGCCGTGGTTGAAGGAGTTATGGGCATGTACGACTCAGGTTCTCCAATAAACCTGAGCACTGATTACTATTTCAGGAGAATTGGCATACCTTATATTTTGGTAATGGATGTTTCAAAACTTGCTGAATCAGCCTATTATATCGCAAAGGGTTTCATTGGGCGCAACTGTATTGGTGTGGTAATAAACAATTTCTATTCCGAGAAACATCTTAACATAGTGAGAAAGGCATTCCTGGATCATGGCATTCCAATTGTTGGCGAAATTCCCCATATGGAAGATTTAAGGATTCCAGAGAGGCATTTGGGACTCAGGACGGCGGGAGAAATACCTGACATTAAGGAAAAAGCTGAAAAATATTCACAATTTCTCGATTATTCTTTTCTTGACCGATTGAAGGACGTACCCATGGAGAGGACGGATAAGGAGATTGTAGCTGAGGGAAATGCAGATATTTACGTGGCTTACGACAACTCATTCAATTTTTATTATGGTGAATCCCTTGATTTCCTGGGAAGAGTGGGCCAATTGAATTATTTCTCTCCTCTTAAGGGGGAAATCCCTGAGGATCCTCACATGATATACATCGGAGGTGGTTACCCGGAACTTTACGCGGATATTCTTTCAGGGAATTCAGGACTGAGCAGTGCCTTAAGGACATTTTCGGAACAGGGTGTTCCAATAGTTGCGGAATGCGGAGGGCTGATGTACCTGGAATCAATATTTGAATCGGAAAGCACCTCATTGAAGTTTCCAGGCATATTCAATGGATCTGTAAAAATGATCAAAAAACTGACACTTGGCTATACAAAACTGAATGTCCTGAAAGACAATCTCCTGTTCAGGAAGGGTGAGACGGTCTACGGCCATGAGTACCATTACAGTGAGATTGAAGACAGATCAGAAAAGACCATGCAAAATATCATCGGGAAGGGAATCAAAGGCTATGATGGGTTATACACACGGAACACACAGGCTTCCTATTCTCATTTTGATCTCATGCGTTACGGAAAAAGACTGGAGAGGGCGATAAAACAGTATATGAAACAATGAAAAATATGACTTGTACATAAGATCAGGAATGGTACAAGGGCTCAAGCGGTTCCTTACATACCATGATGGAGAGATGCCGAATTAACAGAGAGTGGAAGAGTTGTTCCACCATCATGATGGATAAGTTAAGGTGCAGGAATTTTGATCATGACCTGGAACTGAAGGAAAGTATCTAACGTTGCGGTATACAGGCATTCACCACACATCATAATCCATTTGCTGTAATATGCACATTCGAATTCCAGCTCACAAAGGAGTAAAATGCTTTCGTGGCATCGAGGCTTAATGAAATTCTTCGGAGGACAACTCGCAAAGAGAGACTAATAAGTTTTTCACAACATGAGTCAGGAATTCTCTATCCATCATGGAGGGGAGGACGCCACGTTATTGTATTTCCTGAAAAACAATACATAAAGAATGGGATCAAACATGGATATAACTCCGGCAAATGTGAACATGAAAACTATGGACCCAATGGACAGGAGAAAGCTTCCAAATGTGGTGGAAGCACCATAGGGTAATCTTCTGGCGATGCCAGTGAGGCTGTTTCCACGGGCCCTCTCCTCTGGATTCAGGAGACCCATCTGGAAACTCTGCCTTATGGGGAGTGCAAGCTGGTAAAATCCGGTTCTCAGCGCATAAACAGCTCCTGCAACAAGTGGAGGGACAAAGGGCATTACAATGAACAGCACGGAACCGAGAGTCCTGAATATTCCTATTGCATATATCGATCCAAATATCCTCTCCATGCTTGATGAGAATACGACTCCAATCCCAGCAGCCACATAAGACGCGGTGAAAACGATTGAGATTATGTAGGGTGGAAGCCCGATCTGCAGGAACCAGAGTGAAAGTATTGGTGTTACAACCCCAAGTCCGGCGCTTCCAAGGGCACCGGAAAGCCCTATCTTAAGGATATTCATACCAGATTTCTTCGGAATAACCTCCATTTTCTCGTTTCTCTCCCTCTTGCGTATTTTTGTATCTTCAAGCAAAAACGTGAGTCCAATGGATAGCAGGTTCAGTGCAAGAGCCAGAAGGAAGAGGAACATATAGTAGTCTGAAACATATCTTTCAAAGACTGAAGATGTGGAACTACCGGCGATTGCTGAGGCAATTGAAACAATCATGAGTATGGAATAAATTCTCGTCCTGTCCGATGATGACACCTTGTCTGCAACAAAGGCAGTCATTATAGGTGCAACCGGTCCTCCTCCAGCACCACCACCAATGGCACTGAATGATATTCCAAGCAAAGCCGTCAGGAATACGATTATGAAATTATGCGTGACAAGGAATACAATGAAAATGAACGCTGGAAGCCCGGACATTATGATCAGGGTCTTTTTCTTGCTGTAAAGATCCCCCATGAATCCAGAAACAAGTACTAGTGCGGCGCTGGACACGGTGGCAACGAGTGCATATATTCCAACTTCAACATAGGAATAGCCGATATGCTTCAGGAAAAGCGGGACAAGGAATGAGATATAACCGAAGTAGAAACTTCTCAATCCTCTTATCA
>JAJZOT010000148.1 GCA_021847855.1 Thermoplasmata archaeon
AAGGCATGGGCTCGGGCAGATCTATCTCCTTGAGTACTTCAGGCCCTCCGGTTTCGTAGAATCCAATGGCTTTCATGGGTTATACCTTGTCAATTCATTCTTTCTCTGAATAGTTTTGAAGTTTTATTTTATTATTTTATCTTTAGGAAGTTGACAAATTAAATAACTTCGTGTTTTATTGCTGTGTCCAATAAATAATCAAAATTAAGTTTATTCCATACTAACGATTTGTTCCTATTAGCTCGGTTTATGAATTTATGTAAAAGTTAAGCAAGTTTGTCTTTGCAATTATCTCTTTTTCAACGTTTCCTGATTTTCTGGAGAATACATATTCTCCGCCATCGTTTACGAGTTTCAGACCTGTCAAATCAATTGCAATATTTATCTTATGTTTTTCGGAATGGGGCTGAACCTTATCCTTTGTTTTTCCATGCTGTTTACTCTCCGCCAAAATGTCCTGAAATCGGGTATTGAGAAGTTCAAGAAGGCGCAAACGCCTTCAATGAATCCCTGAAGTTGCCTGTATCCAAAGTGGAAGAAACATTTACTCCGGAAAGCTTCCAGATTATTGTATTTGGATATGAGGACTTCCAAAGCACGTTCTTTTCTGACTTGAGACAATCCAGCAAGGTCAGTTTGCATCCCATCACTTATATTTGCTTATACAAAAATGGATAATTATCCATTTTCATATAATTATATATATGTATAAGAAGGTATATAAATATATCTTTTCATATCATTATACGATATAGTATATGTGATATTGTGGCTAATAATCTTGATTATAGTAATATCTGGGAACTATACGGGCTTAAGGCAGACCCATTTACTACTGATGCATTAGTAGTTTATGGAGGCATACTCCCCATAGAATGTTTCATAGGAAGAAAAAACGAATTACAAAGATTAAACAAGCAGTTTCGCTCTGGAAGTAGCAGGGTATTAGTCATAGGCGATGTTGGAGTCGGAAAAACTTCGTTTGTTAATTTTTCAAGAAGTCTGGCGATAAAGGGAGGGTACTTTTCGCACCTTAAAGAAATAGGTGTGATGGGGGACTGGCATACTAACGAATTTATAATAAACACCTTACAGGCAATCTACTCTGCCCTTACTTTGGAGTCAAAGGAGTCTTTAATATCGGAGGACTCATTCAAGAAATTAAAAAGCATTGTTGATTTCTATAATTACGAAAAAGGCTTAAGAGGAATAAGTGTAGCTGGTTTTGGTTTAGAATATGGAAGCGATAGATTTTCTCCTCCAATAATGATACCTACGAATTCTCTAATGGAACTTGCAACTAAGATAGTAAAAGAAATTCATAATAAAACTGGAAAGGATGTAATTCTACATTATAACAATTTAGAGAATCTTAAGGAAATGGATATACGAAGGTTATTTGAAGATTTAAGGGATTTTTTTCAGATGCCACATACACATTTTGTGTTTGTAGGAAATCTTATAACTAATGGTATTATACAAGGTAGTCAGAGAGTATCTTCTATATTCTCTGATTCTATAATGATAAATGAAATGACATTTGAAGAGATAGAAGAAGTCATAAACAAGAGGTTAGAGTTACTAAAGATTGAGAACCTTAATTTGGTAAAACCATTCGACAAAAGTGCATTAGACAAATTATATAACTTATACGGCGGCAACATAAGAAACATTCTAAATAGTCTAAAAGAAGCAATTCTTGCATCGGTCATAAATAACCCGATAATACTAACAGATGAAGACATAGCAAGGACACTTAGACAATTAGTCGAAGAAAGACATTTTAAAATATTAGTTGAAAAAGAACGCCAAATCTTAAGATATATGGCAAATAAAGAAGAGATAACTAACAAATCCTTAGCTACAGGAACAAATACTGCCCAGTCGAATGTATCTAAATATCTAAAACATCTACAAAACTTAGGCTACGTAGAAGTCAAAAGAAAGAGTGGAAAAGATAAGTTCTGGACTGTTGCGCCTAAAATCAAATGGGTTTTACTGAAAGAACCTAAACAAAAGCATATTGTTAAGTATATGCCTCCAAAAATCTAAAAATTCTAAAAACACCCAAATGCGACAAATTACCATAACACCCGAACAAGCGACAATACCTACCGGCTGTGGCTGAACAGTATCCATTCAGCTCTGAAGAATTTGGAGACTCCCGAATGTATGATTATGTGGGAATTTGACATTTGAGAACTTTTCTGTGAGGTTAGGATTCGGAGGGTTTGCCTACGCAATAAGCTACGTGATGTGAAGATTTTGATCTTGGCAAGGTGTTAGAATGTAAATGCAAAGTTCCTATGGTAAGTAGTGATGATGGTGATTAGCTATATTAGATTTATTATTTTGTGGTAAAAAATGTCCACCAGGGCTTTTGTATTGAGTCTATCTTCCCATTACTCTTATTTACAGAAACTGTTGCATGGTAATGCACGGAAAAGAGGAAAAGAATCTTCGCGTTGACTTGGGTTTGTACAGTGTAAGTATTGGTATTGTTATTGCTTCCTGCAGTGATGTTTGTTATGCTTATGTTTTCATTTGGAAGCTGGGCTTCTAGGGAAGATATTGCCATTGAGACATATTCATTTGCCGGAGTGGAATTGGCTGATACGGAGCTGGACCCAATGGATTTTGAGGATGTAGCTGAACTCTGAAAGCTTGCTGTTTCCGTTATGTTTTCATTCAGAATTATAGTTGCGTTGTAGTTGGTTCCGGTATAACTGCCTGGGCCTGAACCAACCCATCCATTAAAGAGATATCCTTTTGCTGGTTTTGCCGTTATTTGAATGCTGGTACCGGCTGTGGCTGAACAGTATCCATTCAGCTCTGAAGAATTTGGAGTATATGGAGGAGTGTAGTTATATGTTATGCATTCTGAGTAGTTATAGAAGGCGGATCCTCCTTTTCCAGGATCTGCAAAGATAGACAATGTTGGTTTGGAAGTGTTTTCTCCTGATATGCGAACAAAGTTTGCTGTCTCGTTTATGTTTGAACTTATAGTAAGATAGTCTGCAAATGAAGTTCCAGAATAGCATCCTGGGCCGGTGCAGGTCCAGTTCTTTAAGAAGTATTCTGGGTCAGATATCCCGCTTATCAAAACAGTGCTTCCATGTGGATAAGCAGAGCATTCGTGATTTGATGTCTTTATCTCCTGATTTCCATTATGTGATACATAAATATATCCGTTTTCAGAGACATTTCCGGTTCCGGACCAATTTGCATCTACGCAGAGAAGGTTTGTGTTTGAGATATAGGCTGATTTGAAATTGGCAGTTTCAGTTATATTGTTTTCAGGACTCAGGGTTATCTCCGCATTTCTTCCGGAATAGCAGCCGTTTCCAGAACAGGTCCAGTTTGAGAATATGTACCCAGAATAATTTTGTGGAATAAGTGTTACACTGCTTCCGCAGCTGAAGGTAGTTGCGCCTGTTACATATCCCGAAGCTTGCGGAGATACATTTGTCGAGATAACACAGGAATCAATACTTGATATTATAGATGTGTTTCTCTGGAAGTTTGCGGTTTCGGTAATGTTGCTGTTTGGAGTCAAAGTTATGGTTGCCATAAGATTTGTTCCAGAGTAGCCGCCGTCGGAACAGCCTGGGCCGGTGCATGTCCAGTTCTTGAAGGTGTAGCCAGGATCTGGCACCGCGTCTATCGTGGTGGTTGTTGAGGATCCTTCATATAGTAGATATGTAGACTTTCCAGGACTTGGGCTTGTTATTCCATTATTTGCAACTATATTCAGTGTAGAGAGATAATTTGGGGTTGTGTTTGAAGGAGAAGAGGTTGTGTTTATTTGGAAGTTTGCGGTCTCGGTAATGTTGCTGTTTATAACTATTTCAGGTGAAGGATTGCTTCCCGAATAGCCGCCGTCGGAACAGCCTGGGCCGGTGCATGTCCAGTTCTTGAAGGTGTAGCCAGCAAAATTTTGCTCACATAGCCCATATTCGGTTCCTGCAGGAATTAGAATTGCAGAACTGGACGAGTAATTTAGAATACATCCTGATAACATATTGATTGGAACAGCATTTGCCCTGCCGCCTAATGTTGATTTTAGAACTAGGGAAGGTTCATTATTAATGTAGAAATTGGCAGTTTCAGTGATGTTGTTTTCTATGGTAATATTTGGTGTGGTATAATTAGTTCCCGAATAGCAGCCAGGGCCTGTGCAGGTCCAGTTCTTGAAGGTGTAGCCAGTATTAGTATAGGCAATTGTTCTTACAGTTGAACCCAGATTACATGAGGTGAAATTGCTTATGAAAAGCCCTCCTGAAGGAGAACATGAAGTGTCAGGGGAACTTGATACCATTATGCCTGCTCCGGATTGAGGGTCTGGCAGGTTTGAGGTTACTTTTATTATTGCTGTTTTGAGGGATTGGAAGTCTGCAACCTCTGTCATATTCTGGTTGAATGATACTTGGGGTGAAGGATTGCTTCCCGAATAGCCGCCATCGGAACATCCTGGGCCGGTGCATGTCCAGCTTTTAAATACGTAACCGGTGAAATTTTGCTGACACAGCGAAAGAAAAGTGCCAATAGGTTCTGATGCTGAGTAAGTTGAAGATGTAGGCTTGAATACGGATACGGTAGGACAGTAGAGATCCAGACCTACTCCTCCTCCGCCTGACGGATTAGATATCACTATGAGCTTTGGTTTGTTTGTTTGGAAATTGTTAAATAGTGCAGTTTCAGTGGTTGTGCCGTTTATAATTATATTTGCTGTTGTATTTCCTCCGGTATAGCTTCCTTTTCCTAATCCGAACCAACCTTCAAAAAACCATCCCGGGTTTGTGGTTTCAGATAAATTTACCTGGCTTCCGATTGCATATGAACCTGATACGCTTGTAATGTTGCCTCCTGAAGCAGGATCTGCAGTGGCGGTTAAAGGAACTGTTGCCTGGGCCTGGATCATGTTGCAGATTAAGAAAATAGATACTACTCCGAAGATAATTGCTGTTTTGTTCATTTGTATACTCCCGAATGCATGATTATGTAGGAATTTGACATTTAAGAACTTTTCTGTGAGGTTAGGATTCGGAGGTTTGCCTACGCAATAAGCTACGTGAGGTGAAGATTTTAATCTTAGCAAGGTGTTAGAATGTAAATGCCAGATTGCTGCCATATTACTAATTGAAAGGTTTTTATACTGCGATATTTTTTCCGTTTTTCATGAACGAAGCAAGCTCCTGT
>JAJZOT010000149.1 GCA_021847855.1 Thermoplasmata archaeon
TTCAACCGACATATCCTGTCACTCTAAAGAGCCTCCATGTAGAGAATCACCAGTTCAAAATTTTCATGTGCTTTTATTTCACAACGAGTCTTAAGTTGCGACATCGATGTCATTTTTAATGCATCAGTGTATGTTTTTACACGACTTAAAGATTCACATAAAAAGGTGATATTTCATGTTTCAGTCAACAATAAATATTTCAGAATCTTTTGAAATATAGACAGGTACATCGTCAGGTTCAGTTTCTATAGATCTGTAAAGAGGGGTCGAGGTTCCACCTATCCTGAAATCACCAGGCAGGTTTATAGATATAACGTTTCCGGTAATCATGGGAGTTTCATACAACAGTCTCCGGAAAAATTCAACAAGCTCTTTATTCAGGAGAGGATAATTTCGTCCAGCAGGGGTAAGCTTTACAGTTTTTGCCGGAACAACCTCGACTTTACAGACATCAACGAGTTCATTTATTTTTGATCCGCAATTCTCCCTCATAATGGTATCCAGGCGAATTTCTCCAGAACCTGTATCTTCCTCTCTCATCTCATAAACTCTACCTATGGCAACTTTTGTACCTTTCACCGCAACATAGTCATTGAGTTTGAGATCCAGGTTGTTCATGTTCTCTCTATCAAGTCTAACTCTAGATTTGAAAGGATCAACTGAATTTGCATCTACAACCTTTAATCTTATTGTCTTCAGGTCCATCATGTATTATGGTGATAACACACTGAGTTATAGCTTTGTCTGGATATTATTTCAGGTAATATCTTCCGTTAATCATGTGGATATCTGCCTCTGGCCGTTATGATCTATTCGAGGTTAAACTTCATGAATTTGGCCATAAAGAACCCGTTCACCGTTGTGAAATCATTCAAGTATCTGGTTTATTTCTTTCTAAAATCACATATCACCATTATCTGAATTAACCTGATATCTGGCTGTCCGTTTTATGAGAAAACATCCAGCCACACATAAATTGGTGTTTTATGTGGTTACTATAAATATCGATGTCTAATTGAAAGACTTTGAAATGTTATTATAGAATCACGATTATCTCTATTGGTGAGATGCTTAACAATAATTCCAACAGGTGTCATTCTTTGCAATGATCAATGAAAACCATCAATCACATGACATATGTTTCCAGTGATCTGAAAAGGTTCACAGCTGTTCTTGTCATCATGATTTAATTCAATTTCCGATCTCAATAAATTATTCTGGGTAAATATGGAAGATGTTCAGTGCGAAGGGCCGGATTCGAACCGGCGGATCCCTGCGGAAACAGATCTTGAGTCTGTCGCCTTTAACCTAGCTCGGCAACCTTCGCTCCAACCTCGTATGAATTTGCTCTTTATCTTATTTTTCATTGTCTCAAGGGAAAATTTAATGTGAGGTAAAAAATAATGTGTGGTGAAAGCAACATACAGACTTGATATGAACGTTGACACCTGCAAGAAATTTATTGCAACATTCAATCAGGATAATAACAGTTCAATCGAATCAAGCTGTGAAAGTGGAAATCTTGTGATTGTTATAAACGATTTAAAAATTTCTAGCCTTTATAATATTACGGATGACATTCTGAGAAATCTCAGTACATTTGAAAAAATTTATGAAAAAAAATAGGTGGATTACTGATCTGTGTCTTCCACATTAATGGAGAGTTTCTCAGTAAGTTCCTTGTACCTGTTTCTTATGGTTACTTCAGTCACTCCGGCAACTTCAGCAACCGCCCTCTGTGTTCTTCTTTCACCTGTCATAAGTGAAGCAATGTAGATGGCTGCGGCCGCCACTCCAGTGGGTCCCTTCCCTGATATAAGATCATTCTCTTCTGCGCTTTTCAGTATTTCTGATCCTTTCTTTCTTGCTTCCATGGACAGTTTTAGTTTACTGCAGAACCTGTTTATGTAATCTTCAGGTTTTGAAGGCATTATGTTAAGTTTCAGGTATCTGCTCATTATTCTGTAGGTCCTGCCAATTTCTTTTTTCTTGACTCTGGTCACGGTTGCGATCTCGTCCAGTGTTCTGGGTACATTTGTTATTCTACAGGCTGCGTATATTGAACCTGCCACAACTCCTTCAATGCTCCTTCCCCTTATCATGTTCTGTTTTACGGCCTTCCTGTAAATTACGGCAGCAGTCTCCCATACGTCCTTGGGTATACTCAGGTTAGAAGCCATCCGTTCAAGTTCCTGTAACGCCTGAGAGAGGTTTCTCTCGGCAGCGTTTGAAACTTTAATTCTTTTTTGCCATTTCCTGAGCCTGTAAAGTTGTGCTCTGTTCCTTGTGGGAATAGACTTTCCATAGGAATCTTTATTTTTCCAGGATATGTCGGTTGAAAGACCTTTATCGTGTATTGTGAAGGTCATAGGAGACCCGGTTCTGGCTCTGGCATCATTCTGCTCTGAATCAAATGCTCTCCACTCCGCTCCCTGATCTATGAAACTCTCGTCAATAACAATCCCGCAGTTGTTACAAATAAGTTCACCTCTCTCATAGTCACGTACTAATTGGGTAGACCCACATTCCGGGCATTTCTGGATTTCTTCCACACTTTTCTTAATTTTCTCATTCTCTACCATTTCTTTTCACCTCTAACATCTTATTATTACTTCCTCAACACCGGAAATATTCTCTCGGGTGGTTACAAGGGCATATGGACTTTTGACTGGTCCAAATATTTTTGTTACTTTACCAATACTTGAATTGTTCCGGTTGTATGCACCAATGTTCATCTTAAGGCATTTCTGGGGTTTTATTATCAGTTCTCTCCCTTTACCGCCCATTACCTTGCATGTCTCTTCCATATATTATTGTTAATGTAACCTATGTATTTAAACGTTACGCAAATTTATTAGTGGATATAATCATGATATTAAAGCATTGGTGCATAAAAATGCATAGTTGAAGTGAGAATTATTTTTTTTTCAAGCGTTGTATACAAATAAAAAGGTTAATTAAATCCGCTATCCCACAGGATAAACTTCGTATATTGCGAAACAAAAATTCAAATGCTTATCAAAAAGGTTTAATACAGTCTGTAATGTAGTGCAATATATACTTTATAAAGGTGTACACATGGCTTCTAAAATGAGTGAAGATGCTTCCAAAAGATGCCCTGAATGCAATTCAGAGCATCTTGTGAAAGATTATGAGAGAGGAGAATTGACGTGCAACGATTGTGGTATGGTACTGGAAGATTCCCTTATTGATCAGGGACCTGAATGGAGGGCTTTTGACTCTGAACAGGATGACAGGCGTGCGCGAACAGGTTCACCAATGACGTTTCTGAGTCATGATAAAGGGCTCGCAACTGAAATTTCGTGGTCCAACAAGGACTACTACGGAAAACGAATTCCACATAAAAACCGTGCACAGATATACAGGGTCAGAAAATGGCACCAGAGAATAAGGGTCAGCAACGCAGCGGAAAGAAATCTATCACTTGCCTTGCAGATGCTTAACGACAATGGCGCAAAACTTGGGATTCCAAAAGATATTAAGGAAACTGCTGCCCTCATATATAGGAGGGCTGTTGAGAAAAATCTTATCAGGGGCAGGAGTATTGAGAGTATTGTTTGTGCATCCATTTACGCTGCATGCAGGATGATCAATCTGCCAAGAACCCTGGATGAAATTGCCAAGGCATCTGAGGTAAACAAAAAGAAGATCGGAAAGGCGTATAGACATCTGGCAAAGGAGCTCAGCCTTAACCTCAAGCCGACAACACCTTATTCATATATTGCACAGTTCTGTAATAAACTTGAACTTGACAAGCAGGCAATTGTTGTCAGCGAGGATATTGTGAGAAAATCTATTGAGCTTGGCATATCTTCTGGAAAGGGTCCAACCGGCGTTGCAGCTGCCGCAATATATATCGCCTCTGTGATGGTTGGTAAACCGAGGACACAGAAGGAGATAGCAAGGGTATCCGGTGTCACAGAAGTCACCATAAGGAACCGTTACAAGGAAATCAGCAAGCATCTTGGTATTCCTGAAATGGAATAATCATGAAAATAGATGTAATAGACAATGGGGGTCAGTGGACACACCGTGAATGGCGTGTCCTCAGAGATCTCGGTGTTGAAAGCAGAATAGTTCCAAACACTGCTGACTCTCACGAACTTGACGGGCTGGACGGGCTTGTACTTTCGGGAGGAGCTCCCAGTATTGTCTCGGAACTGGGTAAACTGGGAAACATAAGCAGATTTTTCACGGATCACGATTTCCCTCTTTTTGGGATATGTGTGGGAGCACAGTTCATAGCCCTTCACTATGGAGGTGAAGTTGGACCGGGGGAACATCCCGAGTTTGGTAAGACTGAGATAGATTTTTCATCCAGTGAAGGAATATTCAAGGGTCTTCCCCCAAAAATAATTGCATGGGAAAATCACAACGACGAAATAAAAAAGCTACCTGAACAATTCAATCTGTATGGGTATTCCAGAAACTGCAAGATTCAGGCGTTTGGCCACAGAAATGGAAGAATTTTTGGTGTGCAGTTTCATCCGGAAGTTGAAAATACACAGTTTGGAAAGGAAATTTTCAAGAATTTTATAGATATATGCAAAAGATGATGCCGGGGACCATTATTTTAACATCCGTGGGGGGAATCCCTCTTTCACAGGTGAGAGAATGAAAGCGAATCCTTTTGTATTCCCATGGCATGCATATTATGTCCGCTGGAAGACAGAAGTGAAAATAACTGGATAGGATATTTCTTCATGCGTGACTGGTCTGCAAAGTTGGATTGGTTGGCATGAAGAACTTGATCACTTCGGGTCGAGAAAACGTAAGCCCATGGAGATTCCGCCAGCAACCTTTGAAGTGGGAAGCCTCTTTCGTAAGATGGAGGAGAAGGACACAAAGCGATCCCGTTATTATATGGTGGTATCAATGCTCACAGAGATAACTGAATTATACGATATCAAGGTCTATAGCGATAGAGGAATTTTAATAGGATCAGTAAAGGACGTTATACTGGATACAGACGAACAGTCAATATACGGTTTGTATATTGAAAACACAAACCAGGAACTGGTAGAAGGTGGTTCTGCGATAAGTATACCATTCAGGTGGATAAAGGCAGTCGGGGAAATTATACTCCTGAAGAAGTTCCCCCAGATGGTGAAGGTCCCACAGACAAAGGATCACATTTAGTTCAAGAATCATTCATCATAGTTTTATC
>JAJZOT010000150.1 GCA_021847855.1 Thermoplasmata archaeon
CAGAGGAAGATGAGGAGGATGAGGAAATGGAGGATCAGGAAAGTGATACCTATGATGTGGAAGTTGAAAGCATTTATGATGAAAACGATTACGAGGATGATGATGAAGATGTGCCCACAGATGAGGACGAACTGGAAGAGGATCCACTTCTTCCCGTGGCCATAGATGGACCATTTACCATTGACGAAATCAGGAACATGGTAAAAAAGGGGATAATATAAGCCATACTTGGAAGTCATAAACCACTGCAAAAAACTATCTTATGCGACACAACGGTTGAGAAAATGTTATTGTATCTGTAAAACACAATGGATACTGTTCCAATAAAATGCATTCCAAAAATACATAAATCCATGAGACGTATACAGTATTGTGGAAAGGGAGGAATTCAGGGAAATTCTTTTGCAGTCCCTTGGAGGAATAAGAGGAGGCAAACCGGTCAGGTTAACTCTTGTGAAACCAAGAAATGAACTTCTTCTGAAGAAACTTAAGGAAATGCAGTATATAGATACAAGATCAGTTCCTTTCCAGAGTGGTTACCGGTTCATAGTGAGTTCATTCACCCATGAGCAGTATTCTAAATTCAGGTCCGACTACTGGGACGACATGGATTTTCTCTCGGTTCCATATGATGATTTTACCAGCATAACCCAGATATCCGGAGAACATGGCTTCGAACTTCAGGGTTTTTCTGCAACTGGAAAGGGAAGAATCCATGAGGATTTCCCAAAAGCTGAGGCTGGAATCGCACTGAAAAATCTGAATCATTACCTTTCAATGGGCTATCAGCCATACCTGCTGAAATTCAGGAAGAATGGCGTTTCAATCCAGATCAGGAAGGATTTCAACTTTTTTTTCAGGAGGGTGGACGGAGACTCCATTGACCTGATCTACGACACCGTAAATGGCATACTTTCAAGGAGAGAAAAGTTCTTTGAGGATCTGGTCAAACTCAGCCTCACCACAGACATAAGGGGGAAGCAGGTTGATTTCATTCCCACTGACGTTTTCAGAAGAATACCTGGAATTCATGATGATACCATAATTGAGATCGCAAAGTCTGCTTCCGGTACGGTTTCAGTATCAGGTTCCGGAACAGGATATGTCATTCATTACTCTGTGGGTGAAAGCGAAAAATCTGAGGGAAAAATTCTGGTGGATCCTGAAAACATAACATTCATCCCTCACTGGAACTCCAGGATAGAAAGTGCACTCAAGCTTCTGGAATCATTAAGGCTGGGTGGTGCCGTAACATGGTGACCAGGAAGGATATGAGATCCAGAAGGGACGAGTACAGTAATTCCCTAACCAGGCAGAGCATCATTTCGACCATATTTTTCAATCTTAAAAGGGGAGAGGAAGGGAAACAGAGAATAATAACGGGCATAGGCGGGGACCGCAGCAACACGTGGATCTCTTATATGTCTGAAAATGTTTCTTCAAAGCCATATTCCGCCTTTGTCGTCGTTACTGATTCTTCTGATGCAAACCTGGATGCACTGGAAGATAAACTCATTGAGGTTGAGAAAAAGTATTCACTGATCAATCCCATAAGAGTAATAGTTGATACATCAGGAAGGACAACCAGATACAATAAGAGCGACTGGAATGCATATTCATACTCATCAGCGGACAGGATCATAAGACCTGTTGTAACTTATTATGATAACGAGGAACTCATAAATATCATGAATGAAGCATCCAGGAAACCGGAATGGAACACCTTTCCTTATCCATATTTTTCGGACGCGAATCCACTGATCAAGTTCCAGATGCTTAACGACAACTTCTTTATCAATGGAAAATGGAGAATGGAGGATGTGCTGAAGAGATCTCTTCATCTCTGCAGCCTATTTTCTGCGGATACAACCAGGGAACAGATCAGGGTTGATCTTTCATCAGTTCTCACCACGGCCATAAAATCTGGAACCTTGAGGATCCGGGGAGGTTTTCTTATGATGCCAAAATCGGAAACCGGCTTCACTCAGTCATTTCTCAGGAAGTACATTGATTATGAAGAAAGGCTGGGAAAGACAACTCTTTTTGATTTTGAATCCCTGAAACTGAATTATTAAATTATATATCCTAAAACAAAACCGATGAGTGGTGAAATAACCCACATTATCACCACTGTGAGGAAAGGATTTATGTTTATTGCCTTGAACCTGTATGAAAGCCCGGTACCGAAAACGCTGGATGTCAGGGTCATGGTACTGGGCAGGGGAAGTCCTATAAAAGTTGCTCCCCCCACAAGAATGGAAGAGACAAGCAATGATACGAGTGCATTGCTATACCTCATGAGATACATCTCCTGCCCAACTCTTTTCAGCACCCCTCTGCTCAGGAGAAAAGATCCTGCCAGGATTCCTATGGACATTGAAAGTAACACGTAAAAGGTAAAGCCAGCTATGCTTCCTATAAAACCCATGGTGTTTGCTCCAAGCGTGAATGCCGTTGCAAATGATACAACGATCAGGGAGATCTTTACGAAGGAGGCTGTCTTCCATATGTCCTTAAAATTCTCCCTCACAAGAAGCCTGTTAAGATAAAAAGCAGCAATAATTGAAAGAACCGGTGCAAGCACCCACGTTAAAATTATGAGATGAAGAAGCCCGACATTTTCATGGAAACCAACCCTGAGAGATATGCCAGCTGAAGCACCAACCAGGGCCATTATGAGGGATAGTGGTGTCCTTGTGAAAGCGGCAATTCCAAATACTATTGCCGCAATTACAAAAGCCTCCGTTATGAATACATCGTTATTGGGAAGTATCCCTGCTGCAGAACCCCGGAGGCTTTCTCCCTGAATTATAAGGCCAAGAAAGAAACCCACTGCCCCGATGGATGTTCCCGCAAACCTGGAAACTATTCTTGATCCAACCAGGGTTCCCACTGCAGCAGAAAGATTGTTCCCGGCAACAAGGGCAGTAAGAATCCCTGCTGTCACTATTACAAGTATCTCAAGGTTCATCTATTTGGTCACTGAAGTTTCAATGTTCATTACAAGATCGGATATATCCTCGCAGTCATCGAGAAGATCATCAATCTTGTGCACAACTCCAATTATGTGGGAGAAGACAAGGAAAGAAATATTATCCGAATTTTTGTATACTTCATCGATCAGATCATCCTTCAGTTCGTCCACATCCTCTTCAAGTTTCTCTATATTTTTTCTCTGCTCAGTCATCTGTGCACTCTCTGCGTTCAGGAAAATAGTTCTTACATGTTCAAGGGAAATCCTGCTTATGTCGAGCATCTTGACAAAAACTGCATAGCCCGACTTAAGCATCTTTGTGGAATCATCATCCTTACGGTTGTGATTCTTTCCCATCCTTCTTATCTCCCTGGAGATGTAATAAGATTTATCGAGTATGTCGTCACAGGTTTCAACAAGGTTTGACAGATTGTCCATCAGATTGGAGCTGATGGCTCCACTCGTTATATCGTGCTTTATCTCAACAGTGAGTTCATCTGCACTTCTCTCTATGATTCTGACCTCGTTGTTCAGTGAATCGTAATCCACATGGTCAATCTGCAGCATCTTTTCAAGAATATCTACTGCCTCCTTTGCATAATCAATATATCCAGTCAGCTTGGACAGTACACTCTTCTCTCCCACCATGAGAAGTTTCTTTAGAAAATTTGCGTTGACCATTGACAGTCATTACCATCACATATTTATAAAATTCATTTACTGTGAATTATCTCATACAGGAACCTCCTGAAAAGTTCTCTGCCTGAAGAAATAAGTTATCGCTGAAATGGGAATCACTATGAGCAATATTATAAATGCGGCTGCGGAACCTGCATGTAGCTCACCTGTTGTTATAAGGCCGAAGGATGACAGTGAGAGAGTAAACCAGTTTTGTGGGGCAAGAAATAGTGTGGAACCGTAATCTATTGCAGATCTTACTGTTACAAAAAGGAAACCTTCAAGTATTCCTGGCAGAACAAGTGGGAAAAGAATCTTA
Source organism: Thermoplasmata archaeon (assembly GCA_021847855.1). Next base: position 3,972 of record JAJZOT010000150.1, read on the forward strand.
GTAAATACCTCATAACTCTTCTTACCCATTATCCTGGCAGCCTCAAGCAGACTGTTGGACAGTGAGTCAAAAGAGATGGAGATGGAGTTGCTTGCATATCCAAGCCTTCCCGTTGTGTATCCAAATATCATCATCAGAGGAACCCTGTTTATCAGGAAACCTGTTATGTTATTGTTGTAAAGTGACAGGAAACTGATTCCGATAATTATGTTTGACATTGCAAATGCCAACATTATGATGAAATTGAGTACTCTCCTGAACCTGTTTCCAGAAATCTTTGAGTTGTATGATATCAGTACCGAAATAACTACGGCTAAAATTCCAGCAAGTATGGTTGTTATTATGGTTGACCACACGGAAAAAGGATAGAGACTCAAAGCAGTCGAAAAACTTGTTGTATTTGCGTTGTTTGGAAAAATTGTAAGAATCCATCTTGTTGAAAATCCACTGAGTGTAATTATGATAATTTCAACAATTGGAAGAACACTGATAATTGATGAATACACTATCAGAACAACCTTCAGCGACCTTTTCTTTATAAGTTTCTGATGAAATCCCTTCCCCTGTATTGTTGCATACCTGTTCCTGGATATATAGGTCTGAAGCACTATTGCGACAAAATTAATTATAAACAGTACAAACAGCATGGATGTTGCGAGTCTCCAGTTAAAATATGAAAACAGCTGAGTATATGCCGCGGAACTTAAGACCTGGAAAGACGGAGGTGCAAGAAGAAGAGGGACAGATAGGGACCCTGTTGTAAGCAGGAAAACAATGACTGTTCCAGAAACAACTCCTGGGGTCAGGAGAGGTAGTGAAACACCAAAAAAAGTCTTGATCCTGGAATTTCCATTGGCAATGGAAGCTTCGACCATTCTGTAATCAAGATTGTTGAAGGACAATGTAAGATAGTTTACCATGAAAGGAATCATTGCAATGGTCATGACAACTACCAGACCATAGAAAGAGTATATCTGGTTCAGGGCACCTCCAGAAATGCTATCCATTATGATAAAGACATAGGATATTATAAAACCCGGGATGGCTAAACTTATCATAAGTATGGTTCTTATGATCAACTTTGCCCTGGTCTCAACCCTGCTGAAAAGGATTGCAATAGGTAGCGAAAGGATGAATGAAAGGGCCACCACTGACAGGCTCATTTCAATAGTATCTATTATGTCCTTCCTGTAAAAGCGGTTATGGAATACGGTC
>JAJZOT010000004.1 GCA_021847855.1 Thermoplasmata archaeon
GAGAGCTGCCGGATTCGGCGTAAAGTTCACGCTTGGGAGCGATGCCCACAATATGAATGATCTCTCCAATATAAGAATTGCAACTGCCGTGGCAAGGAGGGGTTGGCTAACTAAAGATGATGTTGTCAATGCGATGAATCTCCAGGACCTTCGAAAGGCACTGAGAACCTGAAAAGCTCTTTCCCGCTTTTTCGTCGATTATGCCGTAATCATATTATTGAAAATTGGACTGTACTTTCCATGTTTGACCATAAAAGAAAGAAAAAACTTGAAAACGCAAAAAAATATGTCACTGGTCACGAGGGCGAATGCTTCAACGCAGTTTTTCGAAAATTGAATTCCCTCGAAGATGGGGCATTTCAGGCTGGCATCTTCAAAATGAAATATGTGTATAGCGAGGTAAAGATACCGGGCAAGGAAGAGGTAGAGGTTATTGAGGATGTTCCGGACAGCATTGATAATGTATACTCAATGAGCTTTGACGTGACCGACACTGTGAAGAATGAATTGTTAGGAATTGTATTTTACAGGGATAGTGTATCTACGTATCCTTCCATACATGAAAAAGAAATTGAAAGGATTGCCATGTCGATACTTGGTTAATTCTGTTAAATCAACGCAAATGTTATTAAACTTTATAAACTAATACGTTTATAAATAACACCAGCCTCTTCCTGCCATGGAAAAGGTTGTGATTATAAGTGGTGGCACTAAGGGTCTGGGAAAATCTCTGGTCAGGTTGTTCAATAAAAGTGGATGGCTCGTATCATCTTTTGGAAGAAGTGTTTCCAGAAATGGCATTGAAAGCGATACGGGAATACTGTGGACGAAAGCGGATATGCGCTTTGAGTCTGATATTGATATTGTAATTAAGAGGACCATGGAGGAATTCGGCCCTCCAAATGTGCTCATACTAAATGCGGGCACAATATCTCCCTGCAAGGAAATTGTTGACGACAGCATATTGAATCTGAGGAAGAATTTTGAGATAAATGTGTTTGCGAATACATACCTGACACAGCTTTTTCTCGCGAATTCAAAGAATGGGCTGGTTGTACACATAACTTCGGATGTTTCAAAGACACCCGCCCGGGGATGGTCTTTTTATGGTTCATCGAAGTCCGCAATGGATTACATTATCCGGGCGCTGACAGTTGAGGTTCCTCAATCCAGGTTTCTTTCAATTGATCCAGGCGACATGGCCACTGAGATGCACTTTATTGCAGATCCAACGGCGGATTCTGATGAACTGCAGTCACCAGAAAAGGCAGCAGAAAGGGTATTTCAGAAGATTATAAGCGAGGCTGGTGCAGTTTGAATGGACAGAACCTGATACTTATACCTGGAACTAAGACGGGGATTCCGCAGGAATATACGGGAAGGAGAAGATCAGACGTTAAACTGCTCCGTATAGATAGAATGAAAGGATCTTTTGAGTTTGGTGAATTTGAGGCAATTTTTAACCTTCTTAACCCGGATGATGTGCTGGTATTTAATAACAGTTCATTGGTGCCGGCCCACTTCAGGCCTTATGACAGGGAAGAAGAGAAGTTTGTGGACATAAACATCGGGTATCATGAGAAGGGCCTTATTGCAGAGGCCAGATCCAGGCAGACTAATTTCCACGCAGGAAAGAGGTTATACTTTGCAGATGGTTCTTACATTTCTCTATCCCGCAGAATGAAGGATTATGGAAGATATTGGGAAATTGATCCTGGAAACGGTTTTGATTTCCATGGACTGAGTTCATCCGAAGGCTCGTACATAATTTACGATGAAAACATGCGGTATTTACCAGGAAGTGTATATGCTTCTGAAATTGCCAGAATTCCTGGTTCTGTTGAATATCCTTCAGCATCCAGACCGTTTACGGGTTTGATAATGAACAGGCTTAAGAAGAATGGAATAAGGACTCTGGAAATAACACTGCATTGCAATCTTGGATCGCTCGATGCAACTGAGTTTTATAACAAAAATCACCTGCTTCCTGAATATTTCTCTGTCAATGCAGATGTCGCTGAAGAGCTCACATATCTCAGCAGAAATGGGTCCAGGATTATAGCGGTCGGCACAACGGTTGTCAGAGCCTTGGAAAGCGCAAGGAAAGGCGACAAATTTTACCCTGCTCATGGCTATACCAATATTTTGATTGATGGATACAGGAAGACAGGGATCAATGGCCTCGTAACCGGGATGCATGACCCTTCAACATCCCATCTCCTCATGCTCTCAAATTTTGTGGACATTGAATTGATTAAAGCATCATATTCAGCAGCTGCTGAAAGCGGTTTCACCTGGCATGAGTTTGGTGATTCATGTATAATATTATGAATCCCTGAATTTACCTCTTCTTATAAGAGCAACGAAAATAAGTGATGCAACAACAACCATTGCTATTATAATCAGCGTGAATTCCACCTCATAAGGTATTGGCGTTGGTTTGGTAAAGTTGATTACTAGACTCGCGGCAGACCCGTTTATTATTAGAGAACCTGTCAAGGGTGACGTGGTATACCCGGTTACATTTGTCACGGAATAGACATATGTTCCATTACTGAGGGAGAGCACAAGAGGATTGGAGGACAGATGATAGACTGTTCCATTGAATTCTATTGTCCAGTTCTGACCCGAAGGGAGGCCAGACTCACTTAAAGTTACAAGATAGGTGAGCCGGAAAAACTCAATCGGTACAATCACATTTGACCCATTAACTGTAAAGTTGCCCTGCAGGGATGCTGCAGAAAATATATCCGAAGACCTGCTAAAGGTGTAATGATAAGTGCCGTTTGTCAGATTCAGGAAATATGATGATCTCTGCAATGGACCGGAGGATGCTATTCCAGAAACATTCACGGACCACGTTACATTTCCGGTCAGACCGGTCTCCCTGAACTCAACCAGGTAAACCTTCTTGATGAAGATGATGTGGATGCTGAGATTGCTTCCGTCTATCGTGAATGTTCCATTGCCCTCTGGCGCATATATAGGATTCGATGCGGAAACACTGTATGTGTATGGCCCGTCTGTAACGTTTGTCGTAAATGACGATCCTGCTGCAATTGGGCCGGATGGCAGAAGTCCGGAAACATTCACCCAGTAGTAGGTTCCGGCAGGAAGCCCGCTCTCATTAAAGGTAACAACATAATTGCCTTTGACATAGAAGGCAATCCCCTGCTGCAGGCTCTTTGAAGAATAATTAACGTACCAGGTGTCGTTTGATGTATTCTGGAATATCAGATTTGCGCCAGTAACCTGAGTCTGGTCTGATGCATAATCTATAACAGATGATAGTGGCATTTCCCATTTTCCTGAACCGTATGACTCAACCTGCGGAATTATTGTCCCCGAAGTGCCGTTACCAAAGACCCCTGTTTTTGAAGAAATAGCCCCCGCGAGCACGATCTGAGGCACAAGGGAAAGAGGTGAATTTTGTCCCGGAAACTGGCCCAGCGAAAGGATGGACCCGTTGTAATAATAGGTGTAGCCCTTTTTTCCTATGATGAAGGAAGAACCAGGAACAGATATTTTAAGTGAACTCGCACCGACAGATGTTATCAAGACGCTTGATAGTGAGGTATTGCCTGATAATATTACAGATGTAAGGTTAAACGTTTTCTTAAAAGGGATAATTACCTCAGTTGAATTGTAGACACTTAGCCGTTCGTTCCTGAAGGTCCCTGAGAATGGGGTGTTAATTGATATTGAAAAGTTTGCAATGAGATCTGAGGAATTTACACCGTATATTTGTAACATGGACTGAGCCCAGTATTCAGGAAAACCTGTTTCCCCTGCGAGGAAGAAGTTTTCCTCTATGGTGGCATTGTATTTTGAAAAGACTGTGCCGTTTGGATTGTAAGATGTCACGTTCAGCCCTGTGAGATTAATGGAAGCAGATATGCCAGAGAGGTCTCCTGAAATGCCGTTAAAGGACTGATCCATCAGATAATTTGTGAGGTTATAGGCATTGACGGTACCCCATCCATTTAGAAGGCTGTATCCGTACCTGTCCTGATAGAGAACATTGCACCCCTTTACTACTGGATGAAAAGCAAGCGAGGGCAGTGAGGAGTTGTATGACATTTGCTGAATAATCCCTGTCTGACCGCTGTAAAATGAATTCGTATACTGCAAGGTACCAATGCGGTAAATTTCTGGATTTACAAAACCCAGCTTACCGTCGCCTGCCTTTAGAAGGGAATGGTCAATTTCGGCCAGGATGCCGCCTAAAGATGGAGATGCAATGCTTGTTCCTGCAACAGCTTCAAACGGACGACCAATTGAGGCATTGGATGCGTAATATGTATCACCACAAATTGTTATAGTCATTATGGTATCATTTGCAAGTGATGAAAGATCCGGAACGCCACGACCTGCGCCATTGATAAGAAGATTGGCGGACGAATTGACCTGCCATGAGGGTTCGGCGTATAAATGGGATATTCCCGATGTTGTACCCACGGCGTAACCTGTTGATGATGTTGCTGGAACGAACCAGTTCTTTTCGGAAACAATGCTTAAATTCGTATTCAGGTACATTGAAACGCCTCCGACCGCCAGCATACCGTAATTATCATATGCAACAGAGGCTGGGAAACTCTCGTTTGATCCTAAATATTCTTTATTTACGTTAGAGTAACAGTCGCCATCGTCACCGCTTGCGGCCATTACGGTTATTCCGCGAAGGGTCGCTTCTTTGAGCATGGAGTTCCAGGTAGAATTGACACAGTCAGGTCCACCCCATGAGTTTGAAATCACAGATAGATTGAGCAAATTACTGTATGCAGGTGATGTTTGTGATGGGTTAAGTAATGCAGCGAAGGCCAGATCCAAGCAGGAATTACTTGACGTGTTTCCATAGGCATTATATATCGTTGAGCCGGGCGCGGTGCTTCCGAGCATTTCGAGATCAAGCGTGTTTTCAATGTTTGCACCAGTTGTATCATATGAAGACAGAAAACTTGGTTCAGGAGCACCATTGATTGGATATCCGTATACCTTGCTGTGGGGTTCTCCAGGTGGAATGGTTTCATTGTAATAATCATAAATATCCGACGGATCAAATGGGCCAACGTATGTGCCTGGCTTCAGAAGCCCCTCCCTTGTCTGGACGTTTCCTGAACCATTGTATTCACCAGACCATAATATTGTGGCTTCCACCATGTTTGTAGGATAACCATACTGCTTGAAAAGTGATACCTCATTCATTGCCACCTGCAGGTCTGATCCAAAAATGTACTGGGCTCCGGAATAATTCACTGGAATCGGATAACCTAATGTTGATTTTGATGAACTATTGAATCCTGTTGCTTTCAGTGCCCTGGAAATTAATGGAGAATGCCCTATTACCAGCTCAGAGTAATCTGAAAGGCCGGATATCGACTGTACATAAGGTTCAATGCTTAAAGGAAGACTTGGCGTCCCGGCCGGGGCATAGAAATCACCGATTGGGGATGTGTAATTTTCAATTGCGATGCCAAAAATATTTTTGACTGTATTTGCGGATGCCTTAAAGCCAAGAATGGATCGATCGCTGAATTCCTGAATGTCGACTGCCCCCGATGTCTTCACGTAGCTGACAAGATTGTTGTAAACATTCTGCGGTCCGCCGAACATTTGGTTAAACTCGTTGAGGGAGAGGAAATGATGATACATTGTTGAAGAGGGATCACTTATTTCAGACAACAAAGAATTCATAAACGTACAATTTGTTGGATAAAGGCTAACAACTACAGTCAGGAGAGACGCAGGACTGCCATTATCCTCAGTGAAATTTGACACCCCATACTGATTGTAAAAAGGAATGTATGCAGCCACCGGTACAATGGGTCCATAAGAATTGCTGTTAAGAGATGTATAATGATCATAAAGTATGTGATTATTTCCGCTTCCATCGCTATTTACTGCAATAAATAGTGACGAGCCAAGAAGAATAATGAGAACCATTATTGAATAAATTGTTCGGTTATCAATAACAAAGTTTTTTTTCACGCTTACAACATTTATTAAAGTGAATTAGCGTTCAAATACTTTTTTAGCTTTATTTTCTGTAAGAATCTTCATAACTGTTGTAAGTACCAACTCCTTTTTTGCCTGATCCGGGTCTGATACATTTCCAAGGTCAATTCTCTGGTCACCTATGTCAGCGAAAAGTGAACCCAAATCCAGATGAAAGTGCAGTAATCCCCGGTTTCTGAAATAGAAATGACAGGGCGATTTTTCACTGATTCCTTCGATCATTCTTATCCTAGCTATAAGATCACTAACCGAGTTTAAGTCGTTGCAGGATGTGTGCCGCATACAGATTCTAATATATCAATTAAGGAGAATTATTTAGTTGTTCTCATGCCTCGAGAAAAATGCTATCCTTAAATGGAGAAGATCCAGTGATCACAAAGACGTTTTGAGCATTGAAGAAATCTAAAAATTATATTGTTTTCCTGTGCGGTCTAAACAGTTTCAATTATTGACAAAATGTTAAGGTGATAGTGTAATTATCAGACGTTGGCATCTTCATTTTCAAGAACTCTGAAATTCTCTGACGCTGTTTTCATAAATCTGGGTGCCATAATTGGCGCGGGAATATTTGTAATAATCGGGATATCGGCTGCTGCTGCGGGACCGGCAGTGCTAATCTCCATCCCACTAGCTGCATTGGTTGCTATTTTTACGGGGATTAGCTTTTCCCAGGTTGCTCGCCATGTGGATAAGGAAGGTGGGGTATATGAATACGGAAAAGAGGCATTGCATCCATATGCAGGTTTCATAGGCGGAACTTTATGGACTTATGGGAATATTATCGCCCTGGCCGCAGTTTCCATAAGTTTTGGAGGCTATCTCGACTCGCTGTTTAATTCAAGGTTTCCTGTGATATTCATAGCGGTTGCAATAGTGGTCTCCTTTGGAGTGTTGAATGCACTTGGCATCAAGAACTCAGCCAAGACATTAAAAATGATAGTTATTGTCAATGTCACGATACTGGTGGTGTTCACCGTTATAGGCCTTCTATTTTTCCATCCCTCACACCTGAACAACTTCTTTGCAAAAGGTGATTATGGCGTTATTTCGGGTGCAGCAATTATATTTTTTGCTTTTTCAGGTTTCTCAAGGGTTACAACCGTATCCGAAGAGGTGGTCAACCCTGAAAAGACGATACCCAAGGCGATAATAGTGTCAATATTGATTTCTGCAGTGCTCTATTTTCTTATCAGTCTTGCTGCCGTCGGGCTGGCCACCCCTGGAACGCTTGCAACATCCACATCCCCTCTTGCTCTTGCCTCTTTGAAAACAGGTCTGTTCTTCCTGGTGGAAATAGTATCGGTAGGAGCACTCGTTGCAACTTCCGGCGTAATCCTGACAGGCATACTTGGAACCTCAAGGGTGATGTTTGCAATGGGCCGGGACCGGGAGATGCCTTCATCGCTGTCAAGGCTTGACAGGTTTTCAACGCCAATTCTGGCAATAATAGTTTCCGTCCTCCTAGCAGTAGCAATGATGCCACTGGCATCCTTCGGAACTATAGTGGAAGCATCAAACACCTGCGTCCTGTCTGCATACTTTATTATTAACATAGCAGCCATAAAAACTCATATGAAATACATGAATGTAAACAGAACAGGCGGCTCCAGTGGCGGATTCGATAAATTTTACCTGATCCCCGTTGCCGGAATGGTGTCAATATTTATTTTCTTTGTATTTCTGGGGCTTGAAAGCATCATCATCGCAGGTATTGTGTTCGTGGTAGCATCTTCTTATTACATTTTAAGAGTAAAATTGCAGGGCAGAGGAAGGGTTACACCGTCTCACAGCAAGGTAAGATTATTCGGAAGATCAAGGGCACCTTGATTTTTATCTACCAGCAGGATGATCCTTACAGAAATTTGCTACATTAATAAGGATTCATTACAATTTAATATCCTTGCATCATAAGGCTCTGTATTCACAGTACCAATTACAGGAATGACTTTTTCCAGTTTATAAGATCCTCATTATTGAGCGATCTGATTTCAAGGGATTCGAGTATGTCAGTTACCAAATCATCGTCAAAGAAATTCTCGTACATTTTATCCATACTGTGTTTATACAGTGAATTCTGGGCGGATCTCAACGCACTGGTGACCATTGCCGCTGCTAGTTTTCCTGACTCTTGGGATTCCTCTTTTATATCGGAGGAAAATGTTTTTCCCAGGTCTTGCTTTCTGAGATCTATAAGAAAGTCCTGTACTGCTTTCTCAAGCAATTTGTTGTGTTCTTCGGCCAAAATTATTCTGACCTTGTAGGCTGGGTTGAATTCTATTTTATCATCTGTTACTTTGAACCAGTTTATGGCGTCTTTTCTAAAGAAGACGTCTGCCAAAGCCTTTGCAAATTCCTTTGGCTTGGAGAGATCAATCTTATCCGTTAAGTCATAAGTGACAAGGTCTCCATGCTCTGAAACCTTTCGCAAATTCTCGATTGTAGTTTCAATATTATTCTGGTCTGCCATATTTGTTAATTAAAATCTGGATTATTAATTATCCCTGAATTATCCCTTTTCTTCAGTTAATAATCTTGATATTTAGCTAAGGATATTATGGCAACCTTACCAGATGAAAAATATTCTAATAAAGAAGTCAGTGCAGGGGTTTGAAACAGCTACAGGTGACCACATAACACTGGATATCCAACAGCCATTCCTGAATTTATAACCTTTAAACTTGGTAAGGAGCGATATTCTTTAGGGGAGAAGAATAGAGGAATATGGGATGATCGAACGACGCATTTATCAATGTATTCTGATAGTGATATCATACGACGGATGTTCGAATACATGACTGAAATGAATAAGCGGGACTATACTGATTGATAAAAAAGTAAACTCAAAACCTTTCAAAATTGGCCCTTCAACGCACATAAACTACTTTCAATAGGGAAAGCAATTGGCTGGGTTTGATCAACCACATTGGTGTAAAATACTTTGAGCAAACAACTCATTTTATGAATCATGCGAAATACATTACTTTGATTCCTGCAGCGCGGTATATTTCCGATTTGTGAATTTCGAATTCCCTGTCTCTAGTTATTAATTCAATATCCGCTTTTGTTGACTCCATCATTGCGTGAGCGTAAGAGAGGTGAAGTAAATCCAGTGTCCTCATTGGAATATCTCTTGAGAGTTCAACTGCGAACAACATAATGTTGCCGCAATTCCCAATAGGCATTTCAACCCGAGTTTGTTGCACTGGAAGAAACAGGAGATCAAACTTCTGGAGAATATATAGAATCACGGCGTATGAACTGGATGCTCGGTCTCCAGAAAGTTCATTCATGAGATTTACAAAATTCTTATTTCTTGACAGAGCTGAGCTTAGCTCAGTGATCACTAGCTCTGAAACTACTTTTTCCCGTTTACGCAGCAATTCAATCGAACCAATGGTGGATGGATCCGCCGGATCAAGTGCAGAGACAATTACACTCGTGTCAATATATTTCAAGTGAATCTGTCTCTGTTAACCAGAAGATCTTTGAGGCCATCTGACAATTCGATGGGTGGCCTTCCGGTAGTTTTCTCCATGGACTTAAGTTTCTCAACTTTTTCGGAGACCTCTGGAAATTTTGAAGCAGCTGTTATTCCTGCTGACAAAATATACCTGATCGCATCACTCTTTGTCCTGAAAAGGCCTGATCTAAGCATTCGATTGACAAACTTAGAGGTCTCTTCATCAACTCTGATCTGTATTGTCTCTTTTGCCATTACAATTACGTAATGGTAATGTAATTTATTAAGCATTTCGGTTCAGGCCCATTCAACGCTGGCGGCCTAGAACTATGTTTAAACAAAACAAGATCATGACATTCCATGAAGAAAGCTGAGAGAAGGAAGCCACTGGAGGGTATCGATCCCCCGACCTGCTGATTACAAGTCAGCTGCTCTACCAACTGAGCTACAGTGGCAAGGTTTCTTAATATTAAACCGGTAAGTATTTGTTAAGTTTAATCGTTTTGATCTGTTTCAAGAAAAGAAGTTCAACATGATATGCCACAAATTTACGAGGAACGTAAAGTCTAGAATCTGGTGTAATCCTAAGGACACCCTTTGCATGAACATGCACTTGCAGGATCATGGCATTTTATTCCTTAACTTGAGATTTGTAGACTGAACCGTTACGAATCCAACTGGTTACTTGAGGGTTCGTTAATTGCAAATATTCCGGTCTCTCTTAAAGCAGGTGAAGGTTGTCGAGCTAGATTAAAGGGGTTGGGTTTGGGTCCGATTAACTTTTGCACACATTTCTTAATTGTCCGTCAAACAAATATGAGGCCACACCGAGTTATTGGGACGAAAGAAAAATAGAGTGAAAATTTTGTCTTTTTGAATTTGGAAAGTATCTTTCCCCCAAATAGCTGTTTTAAGATTTTCCCTTTAAGATAGCACCACTGATTTTATGTACACCAAAAAGTATGTATATTTAATACACATAATTATGTGTGGCAACTCAAAGACTAAATGTAACTTTGCCTGATGATGTATCAAAAATCTTAAAAACCAAGAAGAATAAATCTGAATATTTGGCTGAAGCAGTCAGGGAAAAAGCCATAAATGACAAAAAGAAAGAGATTTTAGAGAAAGCCAGGAAGCTAAAACATTTTTATGAGACTGATGATGACCTTAATGCCCTAAATTCTCTTGATTCCCAGGACTTTGTTGATTGAGGGATTTAGATGAATCAAAGAGATATTTGGTTGGTAAACCTCTCGCCAACCGTCGGAGCAGAGATCACCAAAACCAGGCCATGTGTAATAGTAAGCAGCAACGAAACTGGTATTTTGCCACTGAAGGTCGTTGCCCCTATAACAGATTACAAACCTCATTATGATTCAGTTCCCTGGATTGTGGAGTTGTATCCAGACGGTGTAAACAACTTATCAAAGAGGTCAGTTGTGGATTTGTTTCAATTGAGGTCAGTATCGCAGATAAGATTAATTAGAAACATAGGAAAAGTGGCGGATGAGGAATTTCAAAAAATCCTTAACGCCATTAAGATGGTTTTTGGGATTTATTGATTCTGTGTATTCCAAAGAAATCCAATTTGATATTTTGCGCCAGATTAACTTTTGGAAGCAAGTATTCTTTGAGATTAAATCTCTGTTGCCATCAACCTTCCACAGCACATAAAAACCATGATCTTATAGCAGAAAGCAAGGTAACATACAGGGAGATAGTGAGGATGGGATGGGCCACCAAACCGGATCAAAAAAGGCAGTCAGATATCATGTATATCAGGATTCATGGGAGATTCCCTAATCTTCGTGTTTTCAAGGATGAATATTCCAGGTACATAGTACATCCTTCTTTATTGAATCAATGGATGCTGGATCAGTGAGCATCGAAGAGCATGTAGCAATCGAGATCCTTAGAAAAGATTCCCTTACATCGTCTGTACTGAGAAAGATAATGGATCTGCTTTCATAACTCTTGAATTCTTTCTATTTTTAAGGAAAATAGGCTTAAACACAGCAGGATACATCCACATACATAAACTCAGAAAGCCTTGATTGAAAGGGCAAACGAAAAAGTCAGGGAGGAAACAGACGCACATGTAATGCTGAATTATCAGGATGCTGTCAATGGTAACTGGTCAGTCCCTCAACTCGTAACACTTTTAGGGAACAGGTCCGGTTCGATGCCCAGCAGTTCCGCGAGATCACGAACCTTCTTAGGTATCTCCGCCACAAGGGATCTTTCACCAACATCGGTGAGATATATCTTTGATAACTGGAGGATAACACACTTCACGCTCACCCTGTCGTTGATACCCCTTCACAACTTTTCCGATTGTCTGATCCGGGATGTAATGGTAGTATCCACCAGTATTATAAATAATCTTTTCCTTTAATCATGAACCAATGAATTATGGAGTTCAGGTTAATAAAGTCACTCTATTTGTGGAATAATATGTTCGTGAATGAAAATGAACAGTAACTTAAAGTAAAAGGATTGAACTTTTTCAATGTCTTATCCTTTAAGTTATATACGTATATGATATGTATATGTGTCATGACAAAGCCAGTAACACTTTCCAATGAAGCATATGAGGCGCTGAAAAAGGTCAAAGGGAAAGGCATGTCGTTTTCAGACGTTGTATTGAAATTGATAGAACATTCCAACAGTGAACGGGATTTTAATAAATTTGCAGGTATTCTGAAGGCACAGGCACGTGAATTGGAAAAATTTAAGGTACAAGTTGAAGAAGATCGTGCAAGAAACATTGAGAAGGTGTGATCTTTTGGTGGTACTGGATACGAATGTTATTATAGACTACTTAATAGGAAAGGAAGACGTAGTGAGGGAAGTTAACAGCTACAGAAAAAATGATTTGTCTACCACGTTTGTTAATGAATATGAGTTATTAAAGAACTCTAGAAGAAAAATTATGGAAGAGGTGATACAAAATCTTCGATTATATCATTCTAACGATCTGTCTGCGAGGGTTGCGGCAAACGCCTATCAAGAGTTAAAGTCGAGTGGAAAGATGATGAGCGATAATGATCTTTTGATCTTTGGAATATGCGTAGCCAACGATGAGGTCTTAATAACTCAGGACAAAACTTTTGCCTACCTTAGAAGCAATAACGTTAAGATCATCAAATGATTGCTAAATCCTAAATTAATGTGAAAATTAAAATAGAGACAAAGAGTTTTTGCGAAGATAAGGAACCTGGAATCGGATGCTAGTGAATCTGATAAGAATGATATTGACCGTAAACTTAGGGTAATATTCCTCTCAGACACAAGCGATTTTGCAATTGAAATTTTCAATAGACTCAAGTACAAATGGTACTCTAATTATCCAAGAAATGTGTACAATATGAAAGAGAATCTTGTATATTTGTTGACATTCTAACAGTATCCTGAAAAAATAAGGAGATAAGAATAGTAAAGGTAATCAGTTCATTGCCGGGTGAAGGTACAGCTATTAAGATAATGTATCTCAGAGTGGCAGGATCGAATGAGAATTAGTCACACCGGTTCATAAATATAGGGATGAGGCAAGTAGATGGGATAATAATTTACAATCTGCGAGGATCTGCTGAACATGAGACAAGGATGCTCTCATAAAATACAGACTAGGAAACATTTTGTCATTGTCACACAACCGACAGATAGACGCAAAATATATCCTATATCTAAAATTTCCATGCAAGATAGCATGGGCTATCATGTTTTTCTCTTCCTGTTTGATCTAAACACACTTAAACCGGCATAAGATAGAACGCCCACAATTACCCCTGAAACCAATCCAATAGCAATCGACTCTGCAGATATTCCAGATGCTGGTTTAACGGAAGCTTTTGTAGAGTTTGTTATCAGTGCAAAACTGACATTGAACTGAACGCTGCTTCCATGCACCACAACGAAAGGTTGTTTAATCGTAACAGTGTATCCAGAAGGCCCAGAAGCAGCTACGCTGTAATTACCTGATACTGCAAGAATGGTTATGGAACTTGTTGAACTGTGGTAAAAAGTCCCGTTGAAGAAGAGAGTCCAGGTGGAACCACTGGTAAGTCCCGTTTCATTTACGTATATAGCGTAAACCGGGGTAAACTGTATGTTTTCGGTAATGTTCTTACCTGAAACCTTAATATAACCGGAAGTCTCGAAAAATACAGTTGAATTTATGTAATAATCATAGGTCCCATTTTTCGCTGTAAAGTTTATGACAGAGTTCGTAGAATCAATGACTGAACCGTTGAATTGTACTGACCAGAATGAGTTGGCTGGTTTTCCCAAGGAATTAAAAGAAACTGTATATGACCGTAGAAGGAAATTACTCTCATTTTGGAATATGACGGATAGAGTTAAGCTGTCGTTGGTGACAGATATATGCGATGTTTGAAGCGAGACCGAATATCCAGAAGGTCCTGAAGCAGAAATTGAATAGTTCCCAGAAACTAATTTGATGATAAGAGAAGAAGACATAGAATTAAATGTATAAGAGTCGTAATAAATAAACCAGTCTGTTCCAGTTGGGAGTCCTTTTTCAACGAATGTCACATTATAATATGCGGGGAATTCTATATTTACAACAGAATTACCGCTAACGCTGATCGATCCGGTAAATGAAAATCCTACCTCTGAAGAGATGGAATAAACATAACTGCCATTAGAAACGCTGAAATTCATAAAGCTGGAATTAGTCGACAATGTAGATCCGTCTATTGATATAGTCCAGTATGACCCGACTGGTTTGCCTGATTCTGTAAAGGATATGTTGGATAGATAAGGTTTAAATTGCACGTAGATCGTGAGATTTTGCCCGGTCAGCTTTATGGATCCTGAGGATGCTGAAGACACGTAGCCATATATTGATGGAACAGAATAGTTGACGATGGTATCAAGGGCAGCAGTTTGCGGGAACGTCAAAATCTGAGAAGAAGAAAACCCTGAAGTGGATCCAAACTTTACCATCCAGGTTGTGCCAGCGGGCAGTCCATTTTCACTGAAAGTAATGGAATATGAAGACCAGGCCTTGGTCAATGGCAAATAGTCATAATATGATCCGGAAACATCGTAAGGGACCGTGCCAATACCGTTCAAGCCACCAGAAGTGTAGTTACTCCAGTAATTACCCCCAACGGGTAGTGAAAGATTCCAGATTATTGAAGTAGAAGATACTATGGTGGCATTGTTTGTATTACCATTTATGAAATTGTTGTGATAGAATATAATGTCTCTGGAATCCAATATATTAACTGCCAAATTTTTGCTGCCAGAGATTGTATTGGATTGGATTTGCCCAAAAAGAGCACATTTAATATAGATTGATGTGGAAGAATTAATAATCGAGTTTCCTTCGACAGTAAAATTATAACTGTTTTTTCCAACTTCTAAACTATTAATGCCGCCGTAAATATAATTATCATTAACCGTTGAGTTGCAGAAATATTTTAGATGGATTCCATCTGAGCCGTTTAAAATTGAATTTTCAGTAACTTTATCATTTTGTGCGAAAATAAGTGAGATGCCATTCTGGGAACTACCTGAAGGGAACAAGACATTGTTTTCCGATATTTTAACAAATGAAGATTCGCTAATGCATATTGCAGACTCGGCATGCTGGAATTTTGATTGCATTCCAACATTATTCACAGAGTTCAGGTTAACATCCCCCAATACAGCTCCATAAAGACAAATGCCATGATAACCTTCATTTTTGATCATGTTTCCTGTTATTTGAACAGATGTTAATCCGCAGTTATAAGAAATAACATTTATGCCGGAAGCATCGGTGACAGGTGAATTACAACCGGTTGTATTCAAAACAGTATTATTGCTGACGGTTATGCTTTTGCCTTTGACGGAACAGACATACACTGGAAGGCTGATGTTGACGAAAGTGTTTCCAACAATGTTAAGGTCCTGAGTTGTTATATCTTCTAAATAGAGACCAGCACCGGAGCATGAATCGTTACCCGCAAAGAATTTATTGTATGTGATTGAGGCGAACTTGAAGGTTGATGATGAAGACTGCACTCTGACTCCAACCCCAGATTGCAAAGAAAAAAGGTTTTTGGATATCAAAACGTTTTGTGTGTTTGAAACTGGGCAAAAATCAAGTCCGCATGGACCTGAAAAAATCGATGATAAAACATGCATACCACTATTTGCCCCCTTAATTTCTATACCATGAAACAGATTTTTAAATGTACTTTTATTTATGAATAAGCATTTATTATTGCCAGTATAGATCAAATTTGAGCAGTTGAATTCATCTTTAGAAAGGTAAATTCCATTTGAGTTAGCGACAGACACATGCCCTGGGGTGAATAATGAGCCGGCAAATCCTGAATTTGAAAAAGAGAGGGACTGCGCTTTATTGATGCAAATAACAGTTTGATTAAAATCTACATTAGAAATGAGAACATTGCTAGAATCGATTAGGTTCAAACTAATACTGCATGGGGTATTAACAAGGCTTGATTTATAAATTGAAACGTTATGATCACCAGTCACATTGATAGGTTGGCCATTTTCGATTATTGTGTTTTCCGAAACGTTCAGGTTTTCAGACGAACATAAATATAGTGGGAATGTCGTCGTGTTAATATAATTATTAGTAACATTTAAATAATTATTATTCAAAACAAAGATTCCACGTAAATTTGAACCTTTTAAATAATTGCCTTTTACCAAGGTATTTGTGGAACAGAATACGTAAATACCAGAATTACCCTCAGTGCCGGTTGCAGTAGAGATAATTCTGTTGTTAATTACTTTAGAATTATTGCTTTCTATGTCTATTGCTATTGTAGCATAAACTGTACCGGAGATACAAATGCTGTTGTTAATCACAGAAACATTTGTATTTTGTTGATCTGTGTTGATAAAACCTGCGCCATCGAAATAAGAATCTGGAAAGGAAGAATTTTCAACCAAAAGGTTACTTGACTCCTTCGGGCATATGCCGAATCCAACGTTTGTTAAAGTTATCCAGTTTATAATGACATTGTGTGATGATAATATGTGTACCCCAAGCTCGCTGGTATTCGTATGGAAGGACTCGATTGTATCATTACTTACGCAAAGCACGTTTATATCATAATGTCCAGAACAGGTGCCTCCAACGGTAAAGTTATTGCCATTGATAATGGAGTTGCTTTTATGTATCGTTAGGGTTTCATTTATTGATTCCTTTAAACAATAGGTATTGCCAGAAAGCCTGACAACCCCTGATGCGTTGATATTATTTTCTGCATAAAACGAAGTTCCGGCAAAAAGCGAACCATTCGCATTAATAGTAACGGAGCCGCCAAAGGAGCCTGATGAGCTGAGGGGGGAATAATAGAAAGTTGTGCTTGCAGGCAAGCTATTCGAATATACAAGAGATGAATACGTTAGCGTTGATAGCAGAAATAGAGAAATCACCAATACTGAGCTACCTTTCTTCATTGAAGTTAAATATACTAGATTCTAATTAATATTTGCTTTTCTCTATTAAATGAGTGGATAAACAACGGCCTAGCATTTTGGCCAGTCTCCCCCATGTCTGACCTGTAGTTGAATGACCTGTAGTTGAAATATCTTATCCTGCGTTTGTTTAGCCTTTAAATACAAGTCATCAGGAATTTGTCAGAGGAAGTGTAATCTTGAAGGTTGTTTTTGAGTAATGGTTCAGCAATATATCCCGTATCATCTATGCCAGAACGCTGCGGCCATGGAAAATCGCGCCAAACTGGATAGGAACATTGCATTTTAATGTCAAAAGAACATATTGCATCACCAGCCTTCGTCGAGTCGAGAAGTCCAGATGATCCTTACAGTTTAATATCAGATTTAAAATATGGACCCATTTTGAATGAAAGGGTTCCAGAAGAGGCTTCTTCTAAGATAGAGTTCCTAAAATCCGCGGTTATTCCCTCGATATTACTCGGGATTACACTTTCAATTTTTTCGGAACTTTTTTTCGCTTTAAGAGATTATTTGATAATATTGGCGGATGCAAAATACCTGATATTTGCATCCTTTGGTTCAACTGCGTTTATCATGTACCTGATGCCAAAATCACCCTCGGCGAAGATATTGAAGTTTGC
>JAJZOT010000151.1 GCA_021847855.1 Thermoplasmata archaeon
GAAACTCTCCTGAACTCAGTGTAAGGCGCCTTCCTCAGTCGCATGTGATGGGATGCCTGCATTATATTTCATGATTTCGGTTCTGCAGTATGAATCAGAGAGAAATCAACTAAATCTTGACAATGTCGCGGAGGCACTGAAATGCAATTCAAGGTCAACTGTCATCTGGAGGTATGATAATGGAGCAATACTTCAAGTGGAGAAATACTCCACTGAAACCAGCACATGGATTGTCCCAGAGGAAGTAATGTTCTGGATTACCAGATACCATATTCCCCCATAGAGGTTCACAGTTGGGGGGTCCGCAAATGTGGAGTAGGAAGATTTTGCGTTTGCCACATTAGTCAACGAAATCTGGTTGAATACCTTTCCATTCTGAACCAACATCAGCGCGGCAGGAGTATGATTGGAATACGCTGTCAGTGACATTGATTTAATGGTGCTTACGCTGCCCACATTAACTGCGTAATTGCCTGTTTCTCCATTTTTAACCGAGATGTTTTCGTTGAAAATTGTCTTGTACTGGCTGTTCTGACTCCCAGGGTTTTGCGAGTTGGGATAGTTTCCAGTATTTGTACTAGGGTGACTGATCAGTACGTAAGCCAGTAAAACGATCAAAGCTATAGAGATTACAAAAAAAAGTTGTCTCCTGTTCATCTACATCAGCCTCTTTCTCAGTGTAATTGCAATGTACATCAGTAAAATAAGGGCGAAAAATTCTACTATATAGACTGTAAGATATCCCTGGTAGGAGTTGAACATCGCAGGAACATAAAATCCGTATTGGGAGGTAGAAGTGGTTCCATTATTATTGTTACCCATGCCTATCATCGTAATTCCCAATAATGCCGCAGAAAGATACCGGAAATAGATAGGATTCATCAGAATTATAATTTTATAGAAAATGGGGAAATTAGTATTAAACAGGAGTGCCGAAATAGGCGAGATGTTAACGACGTAGCTGTTGTAGTAAAAGACGCTTACGTTACTTACGAACGCAAAGAAAGCGATGGCCGCTATAACAGCCGTTACCCTCTTAGAAAACATTGACGAAATAGTCAATCCCTGCATCGCAATCATCGCAGAAATAGGTGTGTATGCAATAAATGTCTCTGCGAATGGCATAAGATAGGAAAATTCAAAGGGCACGTGACTTGTAAAAAGATACAGCGAGAATATCACAAACGATATAAGAAGCCCTATTGTGGAATATACAATCATCCAGACGTATTTTGCTAGAATTAAAGGTAGAACGGGCAGTTTGAGCGATCTGGATATTTTCAATATCCCGTTTTCCCTGTCCTCGGCAATCAACAGTGCAGAAAGGATGAGGATTATCTGGTAAATACCCGTTTTATAAGCCCAGTCAAAAAATATGTAAGCATATACAGAATCAGGTAAAAAACCTATTCCTGCAAAACTAGTTGCTCCGCTATAGAAGTAGTAAATGCCTAACACCGCAAAAGCCAATAGCCCAAGCAACCATAGAAATCCTCTCCGGAATGCTATCAGGTTCCGGTTGAATTCCATTAGGAATTCGTTCATCTTAAGCCCCATCAAGTACCCTCATGTATTCCGATTCAAGTTTCTGTTCGCTAAACCCTATGATCTTTATGCCATCAGCAATCAATGTGTTAATTATCTCCCATGGTTTGAAACCTTGATGGGATTCAAAATCCAGGCTGCTCCCGTTCACACCAATCACTTTGCATTCGAGTTTGACCAAGCTCTCTTCTGCAGTTGATAGTTTTCCTTCAACCGTAAGCGTGAAGCGGTTTCTGTTATTCATTTTGAACTCTCCAATCAGTCTTCCATAGTTCATGAAGAAAACTGTATCGGCAACCTCGGCTACCCTATACAGATCATGTGAACTGACGAGAAACGTCATACCCTGAGACTTTAAACTGTTGATAATCTGTACAAGTTCAGAAGACACCATGGGATCGAGGCCATCAAAAGGCTCGTCCATCAGAATTATCTTTGCGCCGACAGATAGGGCGCGGGCAATGTCCAGCTTCCTTTTCATGCCTTTGGAGAACGTACTCGCAAGCTGATTCTTCGGCACTAAATTTAAGTCCTTCAATATTTCAGAGATTTTGCCTGGGTCCCTGTCCCCTACAGTCATTGAAAAATATTCGACATTCTCGGTGGCATCCATCAGTGGAAAGAACGTCGAGAATTCCGGGCAAAGGCCAACCCTTCCATTCACCGAGTAGGTTCCGCCATGCCTTGGCATAGTGCCGCCAAGAATTGAGAGCAGGGTGGTCTTTCCTGCACCATTCTGCCCTACCAGCGCTGCACATTCCCCTCTAGGAACAGAAAAATTCACGTTGCTAAGTGCATGGATCTTCTTCCTGATCCCGTAGGTCTTGCTGAGGGAACGCGCAGATATTTCACCGGAATATTCCATAGAGCACATCCTCCGTGATTGTACCAAATTTGGTCTTCAGGTAGTACACTGTGAAATACTGGATATTCGCTCGTGAACTCTTATAGGAAAATGAAAAATTCTCAGGTACTGTGACATTTGTGCTGAAGTTGAAATAGAAGAGCTGGCCGCTAGAAGTGTTCTTTTCCTCTGTAGACACTGTGAGAAAAGCTGAAAGATAATCCGGAGAGCTCAAAGAGGAACTTATATTGAAAAAAGCGTCTGTGTTATTATGCGACATCGAAACATTAATTCCCAGGACTGAAATGTACTGCTCCCGAAATACAAATGAAATGTTTCCAACATAATCTGGAACATTTGGAGTGTATGCACCAACAGACAGTTCATACCTGCCGCTCGGTACTAGCCAGTTCTCCATCTGGCGAGCATTGAGATAGCCCTCAGTGACATTCCAGTATACCACCTCATGGGGATCCTGCTCTGTCAAATTATAACGTATTATTGCTGCGGTGCCCCCAAGTTTACCATTTCCCAGTACAGGAACAAGCTGCAATCCGTTATCATACGTCGTACCATCGATAGTGTAAGGACCGCCAACAGTGGTCGCGTTGATATAGATAGGCAGCACGGCACCCTGTTTCACGCTGTCTTTACCCGGTGTAACAACAACTATAATTTGATTAGGTTTAGGGGGTTGGTTCAGAACCGTCCATGTATACGTGCCAAAGATCGCAACAAAGGCTATTAAAATCGAAAGGGCTAAAATCCTTTTCTTCCCGTTTACCCTCATCGTTTTCCCCTATTCACCAAAAAAATAAAAATTATTCCGAGCCGATTTCAAACGGCTCAGTTGAGATATGGTGTTGTAAATCCATCGTTCGTGTAACAAATATCAAAAGTCGGTACATTACTCCACTTCCAAAAATCCCATGTAAAGTATACAAACTGCCCCCAATCTCTTATCCACACGTGATTATAATTGTTCGCCATTGCATAAATAGAGGCACTTTCTTCGCTGGTTGCAGAATAGGGGGTGGAATAAAGCCCCTGGTTATCTGAAAAGTACCAACTGTCATTAGTACTCGTCTGAGAAACAGGCTCTAGTACGAATGCGCTTTCCGTCCATGAGTATGTTATGCTATAGCTCACAGACAGGCTGCCTCCTACGGTGGTGGCCCCCTCAGTCGTCGCTACATTGCCTCCAATAGTTACGCCTGTGGTTACAGATACCGTGGTACTTTGCCCCCATGATATGTAGTTGTTTGGCTGATCATCTGGCAGAAAACCGTTTTGATTAAAATACCAACTGCTAGGAGGGTTGGAAGAACTAGATGCGTTTGCCGAATAAGATGGATCCTCAATACTGCTCGTCACTGACCAAGAATCCGTCCCACTTGTCGCCCCAATTCCTCCCGCTATCTCCCATTGTGAATTTGGATCAGCTGTTATCTGTTGAACAGACAAATAAGTCAAGCCCTGCGAAGTGGAGTTGTAAAAACAATACACCGTCACATAGACAGTATTTCCAGAGGCTTCTGTTGCCTGGAACGATTCACTGGCAATCAACTGTGTGCTTGATGTAGACATTGAAGCTGCAGTGTTGAAGGACGAGCTGGCTGTGCCTATTTGCGTCGTAAAAGGTAACATATAAGTCAGCCCAAGAACGTTATCACGAATATGCTTAGTAAAATAAGTACCGGTCTGTTCACTTTTGTAAAATCTTTGGTTATACTTAAAGGTTCTTCCCACTTTCATGCGGGTAATTTTATCTAATGATTATATATATTATTTAATGGACGAATGCCAGTTATATTCAACATTGCTCGAACATAAATCACCCTGGGAGGTTGAGAGGGTCTCCCTCGCTTCTGTGAAAAAGACCGTTGAGATATATATCGCGCACTGGAAGGGATCTTGACTGTATTGAATTCATGACATTCATTCATGGCTCTCCGCCAAGGATATCCTGCCCAGAACTATGAGAAACAGTACAAGGATCGTAATGAGATCGATTCCGATCTGAAGGTAATATTCCTGTTCCGGTCAAGGGAAGATGCCATTGATCAGTTCACTGAGTTCAAGAATAAATGGTCCGCCAAATACCAGAAGCCAGTATACAATATGGAGAGGAATCTGGGAATATTGCTGAAGTACTATGATTATCCTGAGCCAATAAGGAGATCCATACATCCAACCAACATCTTAGAATGCATGAACAAGGAAATACGGATGAGAATCAAGATCATTGATTCCCTGCCATCGGAGAGTGCGATGAAGGTCATCTATCTCAGGGTGGCTGAGATGAATGAACGATATCAGGGAAATGTTTCAGGAGAGGTACCCTCCATAATTACACAACATTTGGGACGCTATGAGAAGTTCTGATGGAGATAAGATGTAAACTAATACTCTTCTACGATGGATTTCAAAATTCGACTTATAAATTAATGAAAGATACAATTCTGTTAGTATTCCATGATATGGAAAAGTACCTTTATTTGTATTCAACTAAAAATATATTCCAAAAATGATCCAAAACCATGCTACCAGTATAAATAGGAATGGTAAAAATTACAAGGAGTAAATTTAACCTATACCGTATTGGGAACGGGCTTGCCGGGATTCGAACCCGGGTAATAGGCTCCGAAGGCCAACAGGATGTCCTGGCTACCTCACAAGCCCAAATGGAGAATGCGCTTTTGGATATTAACAATCTTTACTCAATGGGTTCAG
>JAJZOT010000152.1 GCA_021847855.1 Thermoplasmata archaeon
TTTATGCATAGGTACCACTCTCAACCTTCCTGTAAAGTTGTCCACAAGCTCCTTTCCGTCAAGGAGTCTGTCAAGTAAAATAGCCAGGGCTGAAACCTCGCTTATGGGCTGATTTGTAACTGATACATTGTAATGACTCTTTTCAAAATAAGAGGGTGGAACTTTGCTTGCTCCAACCACAATGAGCATGTCATCATTCTGAAAACATGCCTTGAGTTCCGGAATAACCTTATTCACTGGTTCACCGTACATTGTTAGATGTATTACTGATCCCTTAAACTCAGAAACGATCTTTTTCGGATCAATTCCAGATTCTATAGTGAAATCACCACCAAAATTTTTATTCACTTTTTTAATAGTTTCCTCCAGATTTTCATCTTTCTGATCGACAAGTATAGATGATGATCCGAATGCCCTGGCAGTAAGGGCAACGTGGGTTGTAATACGTTTGTCCCTGAATGGCCTGTGGTTTATCCGAAGAACCTGAATTGTGTGCATATTCTGTTTATTGTGTAATTCCGCTTACCATCACTATTTTGTATCCCTTTATCTGTAAAACGCTAGACCTTTTTACAATGCCACGTAAAAGGGTCTGTGAAACGTCCAGTCCTTCAGCGGCATCACCCATGAAAACACCCTCATCGCTTGTTATCATTTTCTGGATCCTATCCTCGTATTCAAGAAGTTTTGTTTCACTGAGTGTGGTTGCGTATATTATATCTGCAAGTTCGTTCATTGAACCCATGAGATTGATCTGAACACTGGTGTAATAAGTGTGATAAGCTTTTTCAGGGCCATTTTCACCCGTAATCCACTGACTTTCAATGAGTTTTATTTTGTCAAGATAAAGAAGTGCCCTTTTACCTTCTATGCCATATTTCTGCTCTATGGTTGGCATTGTTATCCAGCTTGTGGAGAGGTCAATAAGCAATTTTCTTTTGGTATCGGTATCGGCCGCATGAAAAATTGAAACTAATTCTCCTACGTCATTAACAACTTTTATTCTACTGACCATCCAAACATGATTACAAGTTAAGATATAAGAATTGTTTAAACGCTGTTAATTTTATTAGATTATATTTCTAAAAGGTCATATCCTGTTTTCCACGAGTTTTTTTTCACACCTGGTTTGAAGGGTGGACTGGTTATTTTTTCCGCTTTTTTATCTCATAGAGGAGCATTTTGTCATAATCCACAGTAGTCTTTATTTTTCTGCTTTTCAATATTTTGGCAATGGATTCAGTCACATCCTTTATATCCTCTGATAAAAGTCCCCTGAATATGATAATCTCCTTTCTATCCATTGGAAAAACCATCTTGTATTTTGCCCCATCCTTGAGATATCCAATTGGCTTCTTATTCTTCCTTATCTCTTCCATATTCAGTTCAAGAGTAAGTTGATCATACTGTATTTCTTCCTGATTCTGTTTTGTCTCCTTTACTATGGTTTCCCACATGTCAGGGAACGGCTTTTCAAGGTCCTTCCACTGCATATTGCTATCAAAGTAGATATGTCCACTCCAATTCTTCACCCTTCTCAATTGTCCCGAAACTATTAAGATTTTCTCAATGTGTAACCTTTTCTTGTTTCAGTGCAAGGGCATGTCATCACAATCAATGGCATATCAAAGAGAAAGTGTTAAAAGTCTCCTTGCTATTTTGCCATTGAAGCCCTGTGGTGTAGTGGCCAAGCATAATGGGCTCTGGACCCGTCGACGGCAGTTCGAATCTGCCCGGGGCTATTATCAAAATACTGAGACATCCCGGTAAATATTAGTCGTGACATACTGATAAAATGCCGTGTAACCAAATACAAAAGAGGGAGACAAAAAATGGAAAACGACCACGAAGAAAAACCTGAATTAGCGTACTGTGAGATAACTGATGAGGAGATCCCAAGGGATCACCCATATTTTCTTTACGACTCCGAAATGAAACTTGCTGAGGCTGAAATGGGTCTTTCAATAGGCGAAGGAGTTAGGCTTCAGGCTACCAGAGAGTTGCTTGATATGCTTGACACTCTTTACAACATGATAAAAGATCCGGAAGCAGGTCTCCCTGATAACCAGAGAAAGGCACTGAATCATGCGGACGATGTATGGCTGGATTTGAAGGAAAAGATGTCACAGGGAGATAAGAGAGCAGCACATTTATTGAGTAGCCATGCACATATAACACTGGCATTGGGACACCTTATTGCAGTAAGGAGAGATGAAAAATTTAGAGAATTAATCCCGGACTATTTGATAAAATACTTGGGAAAGTTGAGTACTTTCGTCTACAGAGAAGCCATAGGGCATGTCATGCTGTGATAGATCCTGCTGGTCATTTAATGGTCTTTACAACTTCCTCAGCGTAATCTTTGAATCTGTGCGGTTCCTTGACAAATCTTGTTATCCATGTTGTTTCCCGGTAATATTTCATGAGGTATCTTTCAATATCCTCCTCGTCAAAAATCCCTTTTTCTGCAAGTGCTGAAACGGTCCTTTTAACAAAGAATCCACTCTCCGAAACACTCTTTTCTCCCTTACCCATTATATTTCTGATAACATTTATCATATCAGCAAATCTCAATTCCTCGGTGCTACAAAGGTCGATGGCGCCCATTGTCCCCTCTGATGCCTCAATAACCTTTATCGCATCCAGTATATGAATAGGAGCAATATTTCCACCATCAGGAAGATTTGGCAGGTTCTGGGAAGCAAGATCCACAAGCTTGCGGGTAAACTGATCCCCTTCCCCGTAAACTGGAGAAAGTCTGACATTAAGATGGTTTTTGACTGTGGCTGCATTGTCCTCTTCAATTCCCTTGATTCTGAAAAGCTCCAATTTGCCATAGTGTACATTTATGAACGACAGGTTGACTATTCTCTGATTTGTGTCATATTTCTTAACTGCGGCAACAACATTTTTCATTCCATTGACATGGGCATCAAAAAGCTTTTCCCTTTCACCTTTCCAGATCCCCACTGCATAGTAGATCGTATCATAATCTTTCACTGCAGCCATTACTTTTTCCCCATCGAGAACGTCCCCTTCGATCCAACTGATGTTTTTAGCTTTCAATTCAGGTACTTCATGCCTTGCATAATAGGCTACAGAATCAGCATTTATGTTCAGTGCTATGTTTTTGCCCATATAGCCCGAACCCAATACTATCGCTTTCACACACATTAAACGCTATTTTCGATATTAAATTTCGTGTATGACAACCTTTATCATTAAACTGCGAAATATATTAATTCTACAGGCAATTATAGTTTGATTTACATGAAACACAAGGGCAAGGATGTCTACATGGTTTCCGGAGGCGTGACGAAATTCGCCAAAGCTACACCGGATATGGATTTCAGGCTGCGCGTGAAAAAAGCATTCGATTATTCCTTAAAGGATGCAAATCTCACGCTGCATGACATAGATGGATCTGTTGCGTCATATTTCGCAGATCATTTCCAGAGACAGCTAATGTCCGGAATCATGGTTCAGGATTACCTGGGTCTAACTCCGAAACCTAGCAAAAGGGTTGAAGGTGGAGGTGCCACCGGTGGACTGGCATTTCAGACCGGTTTCGAAGAAATTGCGTCCGGAAGAATGGATGTTTGTGCAGTATATGGCTTTGAGACCATGTCTCACGTGAACACATGGAAAGGAAATGAGTTCATTGCACTGGCAAGTGATACAAATTTCGATTATCCAGTGGGAGGGTTTTATACAGGATATTATGCAATGATGGCCAACAGGCATATGCATGAGTTCGGCACGACTGTAGAGCAACTCGCAAAGGTCTCAGTCAAGAACCACGGAAATGCCCTGCATAACCCATATTCTCAGAGTCCCATGAAAATAACAGTGGAAGACGTGAGAAATTCGCCAATGGTTGCCACACCACTTACCAGACTGGATGTCTGCACCATGTCTGATGGGGCTGCTGTTGCAATCCTTGCATCAGAAGAGAAAGCATTTGAAATTTCGGATCATCCAGTGAAGGTCGCCTCAATCGGTACGGGAACCGATACCATGAGGCTCTCAGATCGACCATTTGGGAAAGTTCCGCTCCTTCCTAACGAAAAGGAATCTGATTATAAAAATCTCAAATACCCGGGAATTCACTCGTTCAGGGCCGGAAGAACCGCCGCCAAAGAGGCATATGAAGGAGCAGGAATAACGGACCCACTGGAACAGCTTGACCTTGTAGAACTCCATGATGCCTATACGTCGTCGGAGGTTCAGACATACGAAGATCTGGGTCTGTGTAAATACGGAGAAGGAGGTAAGTTCATAGAAGAGGGGAAATCAGATCTTCATGGCAAGGTCCCTGTGAACCCATCCGGTGGACTTCTTGCCTCCGGACATCCAGTGGGTGCTACTGGCATAATGCAGGCAGTGTTTATGTTCTGGCAACTGCAGCATACTGTGAAGAAACATTTCCATGACGATGCGCTTCAGGTTAAGAATGCAAAACGTGGCCTTATTCACAGCCATGCAGGCACTGGCACATATGTAACAGTTTCAATTATGGAGGCGGTAAAATGACGCTCAACCCAAACGCGAAAATGGAAGAGACGCAAAAGGGAACAGAAGTCTACAATGTTGACCCTTTGATTGTAAAATCTCATTATGAAATAGATTATATTCACAGCTATGCACAGGATTCTGAATTCTTCAGGGCTCTGGGCAAGAAGAAAATAATGGGAAGTAAATGCAAGAACAAAGACTGTGGATATGTTTATGCAACACCAAGGGGTCATTGCATGATGTGTGGTTCAGAAACAGAATGGCATGAGCTTCCCAACCGTGGAAAGGTACATGCTTTCACTACATGCTATTTTGGAAGTGAGGAATTCCTTCCGGAAACTCCATTCCACCTTGTGATGGTGGAATTTGAGGGCGTAGATTCCCTGTTCATGGCGAGACTCATCGGAGCAGATGAAGAAGACCTGCACATCGGAATGCCTGTAAGGGCTAAATTCAGGAGAAATCTCAGATTCAGCCCGACAGATGTCTACTTCGTGCCTGAAGTCACCAAATAATTTTCTAAAAAAATACTTAAACCACAACTACATTTTTATAATATTTACGGAAACGATCCAGATTATGTTCAAAATTGAAACTAATACTG
>JAJZOT010000153.1 GCA_021847855.1 Thermoplasmata archaeon
ACATCTATGAAATCAAACATGTATTTCGAGGCGATTGATTCGAAGGATTCGTTATATACTTCAATATCAACTTCATTTTTCTTCACATTTTCATTAATCAGGTCAAACGATGACTTGTTTATTTCAGAAATAACGGGATGTGTTCCAACTTCCCTGGCAACTCTGATTCCCCTTATACCGGTGCCTCCGAAACCGTCAAGGTAAAGCCTGGGTTTAAGAATTTGAAGAACAGCCATGGTAACGTCTCTATTCGTCACCTGATCCCGGTTGTAAAATCCCGCTCTTTTTGTGCCCGGTCCAAGTTTGATCTCCTCGCCTGGTACCCATACTTCAGCTAATCCTTCTCTTAGGAACACTTATGGCCCTTCTTCTCCTTTGAGTACCCTGAGTACCTTGAAAGGCAGTATGTTTCTGTTTATCGGTGTTATGTCGAATACCCTGATACCTTCAAGACTCCTGATTTCCTGAAGAACTGGATTTCTGGATTTTTTATGGAGGGTGACTATGAGCGGTTTTTCTGACTTCAGTGTGAGCTCAATTTCAGCCTGAATGCTCCTTGTTGTATTTTCAAGTTTGCCAATCTCGTCGATAACGATTACGTCTGAGGATTCTCTTGCCTTCTGCAGGCTAGGAATCAGTATCTCCTCAAGTATTCTCGTGTCCACTCCCAGCTTGTCTATTTTCACGCGCGAGACTATTGTACTCTGTGCGAATACAATCTTTTTCTTTGAGCTTATGTCAAACAGGGAGTATCCGGTTAGTTTATTGTGCTCAGAGATCTCGGAAACCAAAACGCCCTGCACGATTGTGCCGTCTTTTTCCAGCATCTCAATTATCTTGCGAAGTGCGTCGGCTTTTATAGATCCGACCGGTCCCGTTATACCAATTTTAACTGCCATTTTATATTCTTACTCCTCAACATACATCAAAGGGTAGTCCATTTCGGGAACATACCTGAGTCTGGCTTTGATTCTCTCAGCATTGTACTTAATTATGATTGTAACATTCAACATCTCTCCGCCGAGAGTTATATACTTGTATATACCTTGTTTCTTGGAGAGTAAATCCTTGTCTATTTTCACAACCGCGTCCTCAACAAATGGCTGCACCTTTGCACTTGCACTTATCGCCTTTTCCAGAGATTCCACGTTACTCAGGTTCAAAGGGGCTCCAACGTACTGATGGTAAATTGTTCCCAGCTTAATCCCAGCCTCAAATATAGCCCTCTCTCTGTCAGAACATTTAAAATAAAGTGAAGCTGGGTCTTGCATCGCTTGCTCTGTATTGCGACAGATAAGATAAACATTTTTGGAAAGCTGCCGAATTCTTGGATCGCCATCATGAGTTTCTCGGCATCATTTCGTTTTTGCGGGCTGATCTGTTAGTCGATCTGCAGGTCTGGGAGAGGATTTTGCAGTAGAGTTGATGGCTGTGTCGATATAATGAAATACCTCTGCTACATTAGCTCTCATCATACCATGTTCAACCTTAAAATCATTAAACCGTTAGGAAACCAGTGGAAAAGACATTTCTGGGGAAGATTCATGGGTCTGGGACTACTATTTGTGGGAGTAGGTTTCTATCTTGCTTGGTCTCTGCTATACGACACATGGGTAGATGTGGGACTTTATTCCTTTGTAATTGTTCTTATCGTTTTTGGTCTACTTGAGCTAGCTCTTGTCCAGGAACAGATCAAGAAGGAAGACCGCTCTCCTTAACTGCTTTCCAGCAGGTACTTTTCTTCCTCCGTTGAGATTATTCTCAGCTTCCTGCAGTATTTGCCATCAGCGACAATACATTCTGAGTATGGATGATTTTTTCCACCCATAAGGCTTTCCGGAGGATCGATATCAAAATCGTCGATCTTCAGTATTTTAGCATGATGTTCATTCAGACTGCGGTTTCTGAAAATAAAAATTCTGTTGCTGTTAAATGCCAGCGAACTTGATCTTGCATTAAGAAAATCGTCCACATTCTGAGATATGTTCACAATTGCGGCCTTATAATGCCGTGAGTGTCTTACCATTGTATTCAGGGCCGACGCGTTGGATGCATTCCTGAGAATAAGGTGACATTCGTCAAAGATCAGTAGTTTGGGCAAAGACGGGTTTTTCACAATCGAGGAATTAAAAATGCTAAGCATCCTCGAGATGTAATTATCCATCTCTTGATCTGTCAGCACATCCGGTTTGAAGATAAGAACCGCCGGGTCATCACTATTCGGTTGATTCTCCTGCATGTTAATACTTCCGTATCCGGTTTCAACCTTACCTGCAATGCCCGGAATTGTTTCCTCCCGGATCGAGTCCGAATCTCCCAGGAAT
Organism: Thermoplasmata archaeon; assembly: GCA_021847855.1. Next base: position 2,325 of record JAJZOT010000153.1, read on the forward strand.
GTTTCCCTGCAGTTCGATCCAAAATATCTGCAATGATATTCACTGAGCGGATCAAAAATGAGCACCTCGGATACTTTTTTCTCCTGAAACAGCCTTTTGGCTAGCATCTTCGCAAAGAAGGATTTCCCGGAGCCTGTTTCGCCGAGGATTAGCGAATTGTGCGAACTTTCTGAATAGGGATCGATAAAAACGGGATGGGAAGTGATATCGTCCACTCCTAGAAGAATACCAGAACGATTTTCATCATTGTCTCTCAAAAATGGGAGTATGCGTGCCACGTGCTTTGAATTCATGAGATATTGTGAATCCCTTAGAAGTTCGTGATCAATCATAAGGGTCGCTCCTCTCGAAGTATTTGAGAATTCCACGGTTTCGAAGTCCAGAAGCGCCATGTCTGTAGTAAGCCGGTTCATCCGGTCCTTCAGGGTTGCAGGATGTTCAGAAAGAATTTTGAAAATGATTGATGAATGCAGAATTGCGGATCCTTCCTTGTTCAACTGGAACAGCATTCGTTCTCCATCTTCTATCTGACTTTTAAGGGTGTTGTTGAAATGGATAGACGCACCTGCCATACGATATTCTGCCTTTCTCTCCGCAAGTAACCTTTCCATAAACTTTCCGGGTTCTCCAGTTTTTAGCTTCCTGATGCTAAGTCTCATGATAACCGGGAAATTGAGGCTCTCAATGAATGACAGGTAATATGGCCCTAGATCGTATCTGGAGTTGCGGACAAATATGTGCGAAAAATAGTTTCGTCCCTTGAGATATTTCTTTCGTCTGTGATAGCTAAGCTGTAACAAACTTGTTCCGGATTCGACATTCTCTTTTTCCAGGTTATTTTTTACAATCAAATTAACCACATCATCATGAAATGATTGCAGTGAGGATTTCTCTAAATTCTCCTTCACTGGCTATTTTTCTGGTTTTGAATTCATAGATTCCGATTTTATCATAAAACTGGTCAATGCTTTTGCAAAATGATTCCAGTACATTTTCAACGGTCCGGTTTTCGAGCTTAAGGATAAATCTGACGTATGTCACGTAATGTATCGCTTCTTCGGTTAGAAAAGAGATAAGATCCCTGTATTCCCTTATGCCGGGTGATCCTGCATTTTCCTTGGGAATTTTGGGGACGGACACAATATCCAAGTCAAGATCCATTTCGTCAATTGCTTTCTGTAATCCGGAGTATATGCTTATTTGATCCGAGTTTCTCATATGAATTATGTCCATTCCCTTGATTTCTGCAAGTTCAGATAGTGTATTCCGGTATATTCCAAGAAGATGGCTGTTGAATCTCACAAACTTCAAGTCGTAGGAAACGGTGAATATTTTCTTTCTGAAAAGATAAGAAATATTTGCGCTGAACTTGTGAAAGACTGTGTCATCCCCGTATTTAAAAAAAGCAGATACAATAAACAGAATTATTACGGGCACAGGAAGGAGGAAATTTAGCCTGAAAGAGAGAAGACCCAGTGCCACTCCAAGGAAAATTATGAGTAATTTCTTAAGAGGTATACCGAGCAATGTTGGTTCATAACAGTATAGATTGGAAGGAAGCTTTTCTTTATTCATTCAGATTATTCCTTTCTATATTTCAATTCCTCGTCCAGAATTTCTTTCCACGGGAGTCCTGTATTGTTCGAGTTATGTGGTCTTGGGGTAATTCTGGGTGGAGACTCGCTTACGGGTGAAACCGCAATGTTACGCAAACCTTCTGGGGTTATGTTGCCTCTGAGGGCGTCATATCCGGTGCCTGCGAAAAGCATACCTTTGCCGGAAACGTTCCCGAGGGTTGCATCTCCTAGAAAACTCAACATAGGAGCGTTTCTCAATCCCCTGCCTGAGAAGAACAGAACCCCAGGAATTATTACCGGAAGGAAAAGGAAAGCAAGTTGCAAAGGAGAGTCCCATGAAAAAAGCCACGCCAGATACAGGGCTAGCAACACAAGAAATGGGTAAAATGACATTTCTATGATTATCTCCCAGATTATTTTCGCATATCTAGCCCCTACGTTGAGGGCGTAAAAAAGTGTAAAGAAAGGGGCCAGAATTATGCAAAAAAGAATTAGTGCCTGTCGTATCATTAATGTTGCAAAAAGGCCGGCTGTTGCCATGAAATAGGCAGATAATGTGAGGAATTCGAGAATCTGTGAATAACCTCCATTATTCAGCGAACCTGCATTATAGCCAAAATATCCTCCTGAAAAATTCCCAAAATTATACCAGTTAATATTAGAGGCATTGAAAACCATGGTAAACAATGCGCCAAGTCCGACCATAATGAAGGTGATGGCGTAGAATGAGACGGCTCCGAATACTATCGAAAACAACCCCCTCAGCAGAACCAGCGACATGGATTGCGGCTTTATGAAACTGTTATATGCTAACCCCGCGGATATTGAAATAACCATAATGATCATTGAACTCTGAAAAAAGGACCCCGAGAAAATTGCCGATTCCAGATTCGTGTATCCTCCGGAATTTATCATGGGACTGAAATAGACAAATTTCGGGCTTAACCCATAATATATCGCATCATACCAGAATATTCCAATAATGGACTTATATGCTCCATCAAGCGCGTGAATCAGCGAGAGCAGAAGTCCTATTAGAGTTACACTCCCCATGAGATCATTGGCCGGTAACTATGTAGTATACCAGAGCGTATAGAACCCCACTGACAGCAATGACATAAATGAATGTTCCAATTATGGCATTTCTTAATCTTACTCTTGCTTCAAATCTTTTGTTCTCATCCGGCCCGAAGAACCCAATTGCAATTGG
>JAJZOT010000154.1 GCA_021847855.1 Thermoplasmata archaeon
TAACTCCAATTCATAATGGCATTTACGCTAGGAAGGGTAAAGGGAAATGGTGGAGATGCCCTAACGGCTGTAATGACGATGTCATTATGCCCTAATCATGAAATGGTCAGCGATGTTCTAATTATTCCAGCAGAAATCATAGAGTGGAAAATTATGCAGCATGGAAGACTAACTATTCCATCCTTAAAATGACTCCGCAAAGCCATTCAATGGGATGGCTGTGACTGCCCTAGGGCCTTAACCAACATATCCCTTCGGACCTTAACGCAGTTCCGCTGAATATTTCTTGGTTTATTGAGTTGTACCCAGTTAGGGATCCTTAAGGCTGGCATCTGTTTTATAACTCAAGGGTAATTCATGCTAGAAAGATGTTGCAAAATGTAGGAATCTGGAAATTCTCTTTACAAGAATTTCTTGCAGTCACATTTCTGCATACGTTTAATCAGCCTATCCCACGACAGAACAAAAGGTAGGATATCGTTACTCTACCACTTTGCTCAAGTCAACCAAAAATCTTCATAGTTATAAAGAAATGGAAAATATAACTCAGGTTCGTATATCATAGTTCAAAATGATGAAGACCCTTGCATAGTCCTCAAGGTTTTTATCAACAGAAACCCCCCAATGCGTCATCATATCGGGATATTTTTTCAGGTATTCTTTGACTGCATCCTCAATAGAACTCCCTTCATCCTTTACCTTCTGGCTGCCTACGGTAAAGTGCAGCAGCATCGTACGAATGTATAACTCTTCGCCAGCAGTAAGATGAATAAGATGGGAGAGAGCGTCTGCTATTGCATCCTTGGCCCAGTGCTCGTTATTAATAGTTTTTGATAATCCCACCCCGAAACTGTCATATGTAGGCTGAAAATACAGATCGAAACTATCTGGGTCAACGTTTACCAGCACCTCCTCAGCTAACATGCCTACCTCATCCTCTGTATCCATCCATGCTGCCTCTCTTATTATGTTTCGCAGAGTCTTTTCCCAGAAGTTCACAATGAGTTTTCGTTCTGATTCACTCCTTGACATATGCTAAAGATGCTCTATATGTAGTTAAATCTTGTTCAGATGGACCATTAACGACAGTACTGTTCACTCACTCCCTTTATCGGCCTGAGCGATCTTATAAAGTATGTATCCGATTATTATGACTGCCAGAACGCAATATATAGCTCCCCAGTGCCTGGCTTTCTTCCAGGAGCGTTCATCTTCATGTCTTCTGGCCATACCCTGAGCTCCAAGAAATCCAAAGAGAATTGGGAACATCAGGAGAAACAGTGCAATTATTAGCATACTTGCTTCTGCCATTGAGTTCGTGTTGTATCCAGAACCGAGCAATAGTATTCCATACCAAAATATGACGAAGATGATAACGCCTATTGAATAGATGATGGGCAGCACACCCATCTGTTCATCCTTAACCCAGTGGACTATTGATTCAAAATAGTGCTGTTCTACGTACGGATAAAGGCGTCTCTTTATGCTGAAAGAAAAGTAAATGTCTATCGCGAAGAACAGTACTGACCACGTGATCAAACCTGTAAGAACTCCTGCTGATAGCATCACAACCCCTAAAACTATGGCGAGAAAGTGCGCCAGGTACTGCTTTCCCTCGTAAGAAGAGTAGATTTTGTCATCTGTTATGCTCATTCTGCAGACTCTCCATCTTGATCAAGATTTTGCAAATTAAAGCACAAATATGAAGAAAGGTGAACAAAATAGATGTGGCTAATTCTGGTCTTTGAATCTGAAACTGTTGACGACTTCGATCCTTTTAGCCTGTTTTTCATTACTATAACCTCCCATCGTAATCATGGACTATTAGGATGCAAAGAGGGAAATATGATTGTGCACCTGTACAACAAAGAGAGGATACGCGCCTCTCTCAGCTACATTACTCCAAGGGACTACGACAGGGTCAATCCCTGATGAGTTGCTATATACAAGGGAGGAGAAGTTAAGGATTGGAGGAATGAAAAGGAAGGGGAGAAACATGAACATAAGAAAAAGGAGGTGAAATAGCAGGTCCTGTATCTTAATTTATTTCGCATTTGTCTCAAACTACCATGAACAGCACAACAATCATACTTCTTTATTTCTTTAATAGATCGATCCTTTGCGTTTATGGAGATAAATTGTCTTCATGCATACGTGATTAACTCAACCGGTCCGGCACCCTCTTTGTGTGAGGGGGATTTACCATCGCTGGTCATTTTTAACGTTCTATATGTGGGAATTCAGAATATAAGGATTTTACATATCCCTTAACCTTACTTACATCCAACTCACCTTTCACAACTTTCTCGATCATCTTCTTTCTATCCTATGCTCCTAACCACACCGCTTCAGAAATTGTTCTTGTTGAAACTACAGCAGAAGTTATTTCGCTTTTATTAGTCAACAAGAATGCTTTGGAAGATCAAACGTCATAAGGCCAATGTTGACCCGTTAATTTCGCACTGACAGAAATCATCTGCTTCCAGTAGCTAATATAGTACTATATATCAGCACGGTATCTTTGGACTTTCATAAATCAGTTGTGAAGAGGACAAATTATATACAATTATTGGGAATTCTCTTAATTGATGTCAAGAAATACGATACTTCTACTTATAGGGGGAGTATCCTTTATTTTAAGCATTCCATTAGTATATTTCCCACAGTATGGTGATGTTGGAGCATTTCTCTTTCTTATGGGAGTCGCACTCATCATTACAGCTTCTATATTAATGCTCATTAGAAAAGTACGAACGTCTTCCCCAATATCAGGGACAAAAGAAATTCCGACTCCTTCCTCAAAGTCTCGGTCATCAGCGGTCAAAACTTTTAAAACTGAGGTGAAACAAAGTTCGGGGAATGCATTAAAAAGGGCCATGATAGTTCTCTTCTTGATAGGATTAATTTTATTTATTCTCGGTTTAATTGCATCTACTAGTACTTCGCAGGTAATAGCATCATCAGGTTTTGCAATGTCTTTCTTTGGATTTATCTTTTTAATCATCTCAACAACGATTGCATATTTTGGTTCGAAATCGTCATGCCCGTCTTGCCATCGATGGTATGCTAAGGAGCAGATTGGTAGAGAACTTCTGAAAAGCTATCAAAACTGGGAGACGGTAAATGACAATGTGGTGACAGAAACAACAATAAGAAACAGCGACGGCAGTACGTCCCGAGCATCATCAACTTCTCAGGTTCCCAGAACAGCACTTGTGACGTACAGCGACTATCTCGAGCACTTTCGATGCAAGTATTGTAATAAGGAGTGGGAATCTGTAAGTCATTTAAAGAGTTATTAGGGGATCATAAGATGGGTCAAGAACCAGAAGACAAATCGGTATCGAATCCTTTTGGGAGTAAATTGCTGCTTTCACCCAACGAATCCATTCAGGCCACTGGGAAAGGTAAAATCCTGCCTGATGACAGTTTGGGTATATTATTAATCACCAACCGTCGTATTCTGTTCTACGATCAAGATATTGGCCATTTATCGCTTATCAGAGCATTGACTGACCTTACTGGAATAAGTGTAGATACAAATCTTTTAGTAGGAAAGAAACTCCGTGATGTCCTGAGGCTAACATTTACGAACACTTTCCTTTTCGATTTGTATGAGAGTTCTCCTCCAGAGATATCTGTATTCAACCTAGCTGAACTCATAATGCGGTTACGCCTGAGAGAATTAATCAGGACTGACAGCTCCGCCATATTGGACTTTGTTTCTCTTAAGAATATTCTTTCACTAGGGGACCGAGTAGTAATTCCTCTTAGATGTCCTTATTGCCACGCCATACTTGACCTTCCGAGCAATGGTTCGTTTGTGAAATGCAAGTACTGTGGGCAGAATTCTTATCTTACTCAAGTATTGAAAGATACTGTTATTAGCCAACCGTAAAGACCAGCCAAAATCACTATGTTCGTACCTAGAAATCTGATGGGTTGATAGAGAAGCTATATCTAATTTAGACTCTTTTCAATCTATTTTAGAGTGCACTGTGATCTGCTACCCTGAAAACTGTAACAACTTTCATCACTTTTCATTTATTTTCACCTCTAGTTTCCTGGTATAGCCTTCCCTGAACGATTGGTCATTCTGGAACTTCCTCTTGAACACTCTTGGAGGAAGATAATCAACGGAGGAATGTGACCTCTTCTCATTGTAATCTGTGAACGCATTCTCTATGGCAACCGACTCTTCCCTGTAATCCTGGAATTCGTATGGCCAGACGTAGTCCGTTTTTAGGGATGAGTGGAACGACTCAATGTTACCATTGTCCTCCGGAGTGTGTTTCTGGATGTACTCCAGGGATATTCTCAGCAGTTTCATTGAGCTCCTGAACTGCCGAGCTATGTACTGAGGACCGTTGTCTACCCTCAGTACTAGTCCATCAGGAACTTCTCCATCTAACGCTTTCACTACGGCGTCTTCAACTGCCCTGATCGCATCTCTGGACAAGCAGCTTTTGGAGTATTGGTATCCCACCCATTCTTTCGTGAAACAGTCCTTTATTGCTATGAGGTATGTCATCCCCTGCTGCGTGGGGATGTATGTGATGTCCGTTTCCCACAGCTGATCAGGTCCAGTGGGACGGAACAGATTACTGTGGTTTGTTCTTCCCTTGTGCTTAGCGTATGGAAGAGATAGATTTCTATCTCTCAGCACCCTCCTCACTGCCTTCCTGTTGACCTTCGTTCCGTTGTTTCTAAGCACTGCCCAGACCCTCCTGTAGCCGTAAGTGGGCCTTTCGGATGCAGTCCTGATTATGTCCCTGCTCGATCTGAGGGGAGAGCCTCTTCACTCTCCTCTCCTTCTCCCTGTAATAGAGGGAGGAAAGGGAAATACCTGATACCCTTGATATCTCTCTAAGGGACATATTGTTTCTGAGATCTTCAACGACTGTCATCTTGACCCTCCTTGAAGCCTTTTTTTAAAAGCATTGATCACCAGGGTCTGTTCGCCAATCATCCTCTTGAGGTCATCTATCTCCTCATCCCTTGATTGAGGATGCCTGCCATCAGAGAGACCTTTCTTGCCGCTCTCTATGAACTGTTCCTTCCATTTGGCAAGCTGTGTCGGGAATATTCCATGCCTCCTGCATATCTCTG
>JAJZOT010000155.1 GCA_021847855.1 Thermoplasmata archaeon
AGAATGTATTGGTATTGAACCTCCATGAACAGATTGATCCAGGTTCTTCACATTTCATTTCCAGTCAGCTTGCTTCGGTTACCAGCTCAAACACGCGTGCCGTGATCATAGATATGAACACTCCCGGTGGACTTTTGCAGAACATGCTGGAAATCGTGAATGCAATAAACATAACTGAGGGCCACGGAATACCTGTATACACATATATACCTGCTGACAGCGCGGGCGCATCCGCAGGTTCCTACATTGCTATGGCTACAGACGGCATCTACATGGGCAGCGGATCTGCGATAGGTCCTTCAACTCCAATAGTTGTGGGCGGGTCCGCTCTGGAGCAGAATCATACGCAGGCTTACTTCGAAGCATACATGGTTTCGCTGGCAAACGCGCACGGAAGGAACGCCACGGCTGCAGGAATAATGGTTTCCCAGGACATTGCTTATTCAGAGAATCAGGCAGTGTCCATCGGGCTGGTAAACGGATATTCACCAAACCTGACTGTTCTGCTGACCAGCCTGAACCTGAGCGGATATCAGGTTATAACGGCTAATCCTTCATATTACGACAATTTCCTGAGCTTTCTCAGTAACAGCGTGGTTGACGGCCTTCTGATACTCATAGGTTCTATCGCCATACTTGCCGATATTTACCACGGAACAGCGATACTGACCGTGCTTGGCATCGTGATGATTGGTCTTGGCCTGGTAGGTGCTGAGATAATCGGTGCGTCAATTATGGGCATAATCATGATCCTGCTTGGGTCAATGTTCATATTCCTCGAAGCGAAGACCGGTCATGGTGTCGCATTGATTTCAGGAGTGGTGGTGTCTATTTTCGGTACATTCATGCTGGCTTCCCCATATCTGGCATCCAATCCTGGATACTCTCCCTCACCGTTCGGAGTCATGGATTATTTTTCTGCAATCACCATCGCCGCGATAGCTGTGGTCTTCGGGCTGTTCATCAGGAGGGTAGCAGTCTCATTGAAATCCAGGAAGATTACTGGATCAGAAGCACTGATCGGAAAGATTGTCACCGTCAAGAAAGACCTGAATCCCACAGGATGGGTTTCAATGGAAGGGGTGCAGTGGAAGGCCAGAACTAAAGACTATTCAGAGATTCCGGCTGGTGGGAAAGCTGAGATAATCGATAGGGAAGGTTTGGTTCTCATAGTAAAAAAGGTTGAATGATTGGTACCTTTTATATGGCTTCAGAAAATCAAGTTGATAGATGCCCAGACATATTCTTGGTTTTGATGTTGGCGGAACAAAAATATCAACGGTTCTCGGAGATGATACAGGAAAAATATTGGGTAGTGTCAGGAAACCCACAGTCCGGCATCTTGGCCGAAAAAAGTTAGCTGACGATTTAATAAATATGGGCTGGAAACTGCTCGACGACTTTGGACTTAAAAAGCCTGATGATATAGGTGTTGTTTTTGCCGGTTTAATAGATTCCGAAAAAGGAATGGTGCTCTCATCCCCGAATATTCTGGGACTGAAAAATTTCGCAGTAAACAAAGTCCTTGAGGATGAATTTGGAGCCAGGGCATATCTGGAAAACGACGCCACAGCAGCGACCATCGCAGAACGCCTGTTCGGATCCGGAAAAACCGTGGATAATTTTGTCTACATAACGCTGAGTACAGGAATAGGGGGCGGTGCATTTCTAAACGGGAAACTTTACCGCGGATCTCACGGCATAGCCGGGGAACTAGGACACATGGTGGTCATGTCCAACGGTCCGGTATGCGGGTGTGGACGAAGAGGCTGTCTGGAGGCTATCGCCGGAGGCAGGGGTATAGCAAGGAGAGTATCAGAAAATATCACTGCCGTCAACGAATCCCAGCTATTCTCCAAGCTGAGACCTTCAGAAATAGACGCCAGAAAAGTCTTTGAATTCAAGCGGAAGGGTGACATGTTTTCTCAGCTAATAGTTGAAGAAACCATTTATTATCTTGCCGTTGGTCTTGTCAATATAATAAATATTCTCGATCCCGAGGTTCTGATAATTGGCGGGGGTCTGGCAAACGCCGGTGATGATCTGTTTTCACCTTTGAAAACAGCGGTGAGAGAAGAGTTCAAGAGTATGTACAGGCCAGTCAAGATTGTCAGGGGACTCAAGCAGGGACATGATCTGGCCCCGATATCACTGCCTATCTTCAACGACATTGAGCTGACTGAGACCCAGCAGCATTAATTTTTTTTCTCAAAATTACCGGAAAATATCCAGAGCCGCCGACGGGATTCGATCCCGCGACCTCGTGCTTACCAAGGTTGAAAATACTACCTCCGCTGTCAAAACATAAGAAGGAATTGGTTAAATGGATGGGCCAGAAAAAATTTGAAACCAACTATAAGGCGAGCATACTAAGGTATCTAAGACCACTAGAAAACAGCGAAATCAAGAATAATACGGAACTAAGAGAGTTTGTATCTCAGAGCTCATCGGTAATGGTTGTTACTGTAGTCAGAGCATACATCAACTTCCTCTTGGAGAATGAAATAATAACTGAGGAAACGGCAATTTACTTCAGGAAAGCCCTGCCGTCCAGGAAGACCAATCCTGATGGTTATGTTCCAACTGATGAAGATGTGAAGAAGGCCTATGAGAAAATCAAAAAGGAAAGGACCCGCACGTTATTCCAAATACTGGCCTTCTCGGGCATAAGAGTCACCGAACTTGTCAAAATGCTAACAGAATTTGACTCTGAGAAGCTCATTTCAGATAATGGCATTTCAAAATATCCCTTGAATTACAATAGAGGAAATAAGAGGTCCCAGTACGTCTACATGCCTTCTGAACTTGCCGAAAAACTACATAGACACTACTTACACAAGGATACTATTTCTCTGGAAGTACGTAGATATGGTATTGCACCGAAATACCTTCGCAAGTGGTTCTACAACTTCCTAATATTGAACAACGTACCTGAATCTGTTGCAGATTTCATTGAAGGAAGAGCTCCGGAATCTGTTGGATCCATGCATTACTTAGCCAAGGTAAAGCAGGCGGATTACTGGTATAGGGAAGTTAAGGAAAATATGATACAAGCTATCGAGCAGTTGAGACCGTTACCATAAGCCACCCACTCATCACTCCCAATTTCTTCACCCCGAATAATGTTTCTTTCTACCAAACAAATAAACAGACGCTGAAATAACTCCAGTTAATGCTATTATCAGGTAAATCACAATCAATGGAGTGTATACCAAGAAAAATCCCTTGTTCGGAAAAGAAAGATATCCTTTTGTGGTTCCTTCGACCCAAATGGGAGGATAGTAGTAATAATTCAAGTACAAAAACCAAATAAATAGTGAAAGAGTACCTATAGCTATTGATACCAAAGTCTTTTTAACCTCTTTCCTCATTTTGTTTCACCTTCTATCCATTTACATAACTATAATCGTAGTATGAATTGGACCAGAGCATTTGTGGTCCGAAACTGTTTGCAATGTTCAAATTGTTGGGAGATTGTTCTAGGTAATATTCATTATAGTATCCGCTTTGATAGGGACCACTGATTCCAACTTCCCCGGGAACACCCTGAACTTCTATCAGTGGGTCTTGGAATTGAACTGATGGATAGAACTCGGCAATTTGGCTAATGTAGGAAAGATTTTCAGCTTCTGTGATGTACTGAGCGTAGTATGTGGGAAAATTTCCATGGTTAGATGTAACAACGTAGTTCTGTGAAGTATTTGTTATGTATGCGGAGTAAGTGAAGTCGGGGGAACTGTCAAAAACGTTGAATCGGATCTGCCATCCCGGGGATAGGTCTGGGCTTCCAGGGTAATTATAAGATGGTGAATTGGGATGGTTAGGTGAAAGGGTTTCGTACCATATGTGATAATTGTGCCAGTAGGGCCCGGTCCAGAATTGGTACGGCTGTTTGTCGTATACCCTGGAATAACCGGTCTGCGCTAATGTCTGCACACCCGATGAAGAATGACCTCCAGGGTATTCCGTGAGACCTACCCACACTGCAGTTGACATAAATTTTCCTGAAATTTGGTTTGAAGGGGGAGATACTATGTTGGAAACACCTAGAGTCGCTGAGCTGGAATATATTTCCTGCGGAGAAAAGTACAGTTCATACCCGGCCCAGTTCGGAGAATTGTAGTATGCACTAGAATGTGCAATGGGTTGAGTATTAACGGATGGCCCAGAGATATGATGGGTGCTTCCATCGACACCAAAGGTGTAGTACGTCTGTGACGTGGCATTTTCCTGGACGAAATCAGCATAGACCGTGAGGGAACCTGATGTGAAATTATACATTAATCCCCACTGCAAACTTCCTTTGCTAAACTTATTAGCATATGATTGAAACCCATGATTTTGGTAAAGTGCTGATGCACCTGAGACTATTTCGCTCAATACCTTTGACGGAGCAAACTTTTTGTCCTGAACCTTTGCAGTTTCGTTCAACGCATTCACGTCTCTTTGCATTGATGCGTTACTGAAAATGAAATTAAACCCTATCTGTGTTGAAATAGATGGTTGAACGCTTCCATCGGGTCCATGCGCTAAGTTTCCGGAACTTTGAGAGAATGGAAGAATGAATAATATCCACACAACAATTATTGTAACGAGTAGGGCAATCTTATTTTCACGTATATTCATAAAAATTTAAAGATATAATTGCATATAAACTTTGTTCGTTGTCTCTACATTAAATGAACCCTTGCAAACACCTAATCTTCAGCTTTACTCTTATTATCCCTGTCAGTATGACAATGAAACATGAGCAAAGAGATACAAAGTCTTGTTGCAGGTTATGCCAGGGTCTCAACAAAGGAACAGGACCTTTCATCACAGGTTGAGAGGATCCAGAAACACATCACGGCATGTGGCCTCATTCCGGCGGTTGAAGGTGCAATATTCCAGGAAAAGCTTTCAGGAGCGTATAATCACAGACCTGAAAGGGCAAAGATACTGAAGCTTGCAGAACAGGGAAAGATTGGCCTGGTTATCTGCACAAAGCTGGATCGTTGGGGAAGATCTCTCAAGGATCTCATTGAAACCTTGAACTTCCTGGAATCACATAATGTTAGCATGGTATTCCTGGACCAGAACATAGATCTGAGCTCA
>JAJZOT010000156.1 GCA_021847855.1 Thermoplasmata archaeon
TCTGTGGCATATCCAGCTTCTTTAAAACATTCTCAATAACATGAATGACACCGATTGCAACCAGTGATGCCTTTGTGGAAGGCTTCCATAATACTACATCACCACAAACAGCTGCTATGAAGGCATTCCATGACCATACTGCGGACGGAAAGTTAAATGCAGAAATGACCCCGACAGTACCCATTGGAATCCACTGTTCTGAAAGTTTGTGGTCAGGTCTTTCACTTGCCATTGTGAGACCGTAAAGCTGCCTGGAAAGTCCCGTGGCAAAATATGCGATGTCAATCATCTCCTGTATCTCGCCCTCTCCCTCTACCTGGGTTTTCCCTGTTTCAAGACTTACTATCTTCCCAAGGAGAGTCTTCTTCCTGAGAAGTTCATCCCCGATCTCCTTTATGACAAAACCCCTCTTTGGTCCTGGCACCTCTGACCATCTGCTGTATGCAGCATTGAGATGACCCATAATCTCCTCGTAATCTTCCTTTGTTGAGAGCTCTATTTTTCCCAGAGCAGTTCCGTCTATGGGACTGAAAGATGTGTAAATTTCTCTTTTTCCACCAGAGTGCCATTTACCTGAAAATGATCCATGGTTGGTTTCTGCAAGCCCTAATTCCTTGAAAACTGTTTCAATCTCACTGTGAATATCCATAATTCATCGGCGTTGGATTACGGAATAATTAAAATATGTGCCGATTTTTTTTGAAAATTAATTGGGTTTATTGTATGTTGTCGATTGATGTTTATTTTATCTCTATTTTCTTTACTGTTTTTTTGTCCCCGGATTCGGTTTTCCCCATCAGGGATTTTCCTGCGGATAGTATCTCACTGCCTGCGATCTTTAGATGTGAAAGCGAATCCATGAATTCACTGAAACCAACCATTGGAATGCTTATCTTGAGTTCAAGTGTGGCCCTGTTATCAACATTTTTTTCATCATTGTCTGATTTTTTTTCCTGAACCATTTATACCAGTTCAATATTTAGATGCCCGTTAATAAACTCTGCGTTTCCTGGACTCTTATCCGAAAGAGATTGCGGAAGGTAGAATACTCTTCTCCAGTTTTCGATTTCAATCACCAGTTCACCACCTTTATTATAAAGATTCATGGATTCCTTCTTTGCAAAAGGGAGCTTTACTCTGACATAGTTACGGTTATCAAGCCTGTAATATTCTATTGGTTTCCCCTTGAAGAATATTTCCATTGGATCAGAATCCTCATATATTTTTTTTGAAAGTCGGGTGAGGTATTCCCTCCCTATGGGTTCCTCATCGGAAAGGTAGACCTTCAAAACCTTGATCTCCCTGAATGATTCGTCTATCTCTTTTATTATCTCTCTCTGGTTTTCCTTCCACTTCAGGAAGAAGTCACCCACATTATCTGCGAATATCTTATTGACTATCAGTGCGTCCACGGGATAGCCATAAAGAAGTAGATAGGTATATGCCCTTTTTGTCTCGTTAAAGGACATCCTGTCAGGGTTGCATACAAGTCTTATTGACGTTATGCTGTTATCTATCAGGACCTCTCGCACTTTTTTTAGATTCTTGTACAGGCTATCCATACTCGCAAAAACAGTGTCATCTGGAAGAGGCATCCCGATTATAGGTTTCATGAAAGGCCTCACAATCCTGGCAGTGGTTCGTCCTATTGGGAAAACTTTTTCCATATACCATGACATTGCCTCCGGAAAAGACAGCAGTTTCAGTGCCTCACCGGTTGGGGCACTGTCCATGACAATAACATCGTACCTGTTTGACTTCAGGTAATCGTTAAGATACAGAAGATGTGATGCCTCATCGAAGCCTGGAAGAGTTGCAATCTCTTCGGCCGATACTGGATCCAATCCCTGTGACTGAAATAGTGCGGCAAGATAAACCTTTAATTCTCCCCAGTGGGAACTTATGGCTTCCACTACACTTACTTCCTGTGCGTCAAGGTTTTTGAAAACTGTCTTGACTCTGGGACCCACGTCCATGTTGAGGGCATCACCAAGGCTGTGAGCAGGGTCGGTAGAAATTATTAAGGTGGATTTCCCGGAGTTTGCCAGTCCAACTGCAGTTGCCGCGGCCATGCTCGTCTTGCCAACTCCCCCTTTACCGGTATAAAGTATTATTCTAGTCATTTCTGTTCCATCCTTTCATTTTTATGAGAAAAAGTTCTTCATGCCAATTCCTCTATTCTCTCAATTACTATGAGAGCTAACTCCATGAGTAGATCGATGTCCGGAGAAGTTCCGGTATTTTTCAGTGCATCCACTGCCCTTGTGATATATCCCCTTGCCATCCTGAATGAATAATCTATTGAACCTGTCTCAAGAAAATAGGCTTTAAGGTCAAAATCCCCATCCTGAACCTTTCCTTTCAGGCTCTGCTCAAGCATTATCCTTTTATTCTCTTGGGAATTTTTAAGGGCGTAAATAATGGGCAGTGTGATTGCACTGTGTTTTATGTCAACGAGGACTGGTTTTCCCAGCACCTCTTCGTTTCCCACAATATCAAGTATGTCATCTGTAACCTGAAATGCCATTCCAAGATTATATGCAAAATCCGTCAGGCTTTTCCTCAGGAGAACGTCACAATTTGCTGCAACCGCCGCTCCCTCGGCACATGCTGCAAAGAAAAATGCGGTTTTTCTGCTGATAATTCGCAGATATGTCTCCTCAGTGAGTTCCAGGTTCCCCAGATTCTCAGCTTCAAGTATCTGCCCTTCTGCAAGTCTGCTTGATGCATCTGCCATTATCTTTGAAACCACCGCACCGTATCTAGATCCAAGTTCGTATGCCTTTGCGAACAGATAGTCGCCAACCACAATTGCATTATCTATTCCATCCTTAACGTGCAATGTTTCTCTACCACGCCTCAGATCAGACTTGTCTATTATGTCGTCGTGTATGAGGCTGGCTGTATGAATCAATTCATAACCTGCAGCCAGATCAAGTATGTCATGATAATCCTTTCCTGAAGCAATACGATAAGCTATAATTGTGAGAAGAGGCCTGAATCTTTTACCTCCGGCCTCAAGTGTGTATTTTGCCATTCTGAGAAGCGCATCCTCCTCAGTATAAATGGATTCATGCAGTCGCTTGTTCACGTCCTCGATTTTTTCAGAAAGACTCAATTCCCATTCCAAGAAGGATTTCATGTGTATCAGTATGCCGTCAGATATCAGTCAAACTGATTTAACATTTGCGAGCAGGAATTACTCATTCACGAGAAAGGGCATTAAAGCCAAAAAGATGTTTGTAATTTCAATTTTTTACCGGCACCTCCGCTGAGTGACAGAAGTAAGAATGATTGGATGTTGTATTGCCTCATGTATCCCTTCTTCCTATAATCCTGACGATCTACCATGGAGATTGACTGAAGTCCGCAGAAATAAGAAACTTTATTCGTAATATGGGAAGAGAATAATATTCTGCCGGAACCAACAAAGAATGTGGGTCAAAATTTTGGTTAATGTAGGATTGAACAATCCTTTCGATCTTGGTAAAAAAAGAGATCATCTGGTCATGGTTATTTCTATGGAGGATACATTGGAATCGCCATTTTCACCGTGAAGCACTTCTGTTTCCAGTTTTATTTCCTTGTATTTTGCTTCTTTGATGAATTTGTGTTTTGTAATTTCAGCTATGTCCACTGCCTTACTTATTGACTTGCCTCTTGCCTTTATTACAATCTTCTCTATGTTGTTGTTAAACTGGGTAACAACGGCTAGAACGTAGTTCATAGTTGGTTTTTTGCCTACAAAGATTATGTTTTCTTCTGCCATGTTGATCACTTATCATCGCATTTTTGGATCATATATAATAATATCGGCATTCACTGAAATCGTGTATGAAATGCAATAACGGTCATTAAATGAGCTTGCATATGGATGGTTCATTTTAACCTGATGAGCGTGTCCGTTCCCCTTACACCGTCCATATTTCTGATAGAATCCACAGATGAATTCAATGCGTCCAGCGAATTACAGGAAATTCTGACCGCAAGATCAGCTCTTCCGGAAAATTCATAGATATCGTGAAAGTTATTTTTCAGGCTATTCTGAATGGAAGAGGTCTTACGTGGATCAATTCTCACAAGAACGATCCCCTCAACCTCATTAATACCCATATTTACTGTAAATTCCTTTATCACTTTATCCGCAAGCAGCTTAGAAATTCTTTTCCTCACAGTACCTTCGGATATCTTGAGCATCCGCCCGATCTCCGAATTTGATAGTCTTGAATTTTTCCTGAGTATATTTACTATATCCCAATCTCTCTGATCCACATGTAGTTAATGTAAAGTTGTTAAAATTGATTTCCAATCTTGTAAAAGGAGAGTTTGAATTTTATCTGTACATAGTCTGGCCTTTCTGGTCTTCTACTTTCCTCTTCGCCATGAGTTCTTTGGGGACTTTTGTGAGCCTGATGATGTTAGTTGCCTGCACCATATAGAGAGGGAGACCTGAATTCATATCGTTTCCATTTCTCATTATGGCCACTATTTCCATTTTTATTTGAATTACTGACCCGTCTTTAAGCTTGACTGTTATCCATTTTGGTTCTTCCTCAATCTCAAATTCAACAAGTTCTCCCTGATCCGGATAATTATTTGGCATTACCATTATTTACTAAATACCATCATCGTATTAAGCTTTGCAAGAATATTTTACATTTTATGATTCAAGCAGTGTCTTCGAACTGAGCTAATTTTTTAGACTGTAATGGCTATCCAAACTGAGAGAAGGGAAAAGACTGATCGTCCGCCCACAGGATCAATTCGTGCCTGTTTGTGGGGTCTTTCCTTTCTCTCCTCGTTGTTTACCATGACTGTACACGCTTCATATGGTATCAGAATAGTCTTAGAATCTCTACTACATTTCTAAAGGGCATATATCAACGAGTCCAGTAATTCTCGTGGTTTTTCATGGATTGAATAATTGATCGTAAGAGTTCAGTGATCTGAAGTTCATTGGAATCCCCATTACGAACCGAAAGATCCATATATAATGAATGCATTATAATATTATAATGGATAAAACACCTGCCAGATGTCCGGACGATCAGAAGATCATTGACGATCTTTCTAAGAAG
>JAJZOT010000157.1 GCA_021847855.1 Thermoplasmata archaeon
TTTTACTGCTGATCACTTTTAACGATCTTCTGTTTCACAACCAGGTTCTCATCGATAACGGTTTCTCCCTCATTGCAGCAGGAAACTGGGAATACTGGATTTTTGCTCTTTCCCTCATTATGGCATTTACTTTTGTTTACATGTTTATAAAGGTTACAAATGATGCAAAGAAGTTCAAGACCCTGATAAATAGCTCCAGTAAACATACATTTGTAAAAAATCTCAGACAATTGCAGAAAATATCAAAAAATCTCGGGCCGGAATACGTTATTGAGCTGGAACGTTCAATGGAAAAGTGGAAAGTGAAATAATCACTTTATGATTTCTTTCACGAATTGTGGAAGCTTGAAAGCTCCTTCCAGAATTTCCATGTTGAAATATTTGCCTGTACTGGCTTTCGTTCCTCTCCTCAGTGTGGGTTCATAGTCTGCACCCATCGTAAACGACCAGAAGCCACTTGGATAGGTTGGTATGAATGCGGTGTAGGTCGAGACATTTCTGAAAACTTTTCTCATCCCGTTGCTAGCCATCTTTAATGCCTTTGGCTGGTAGAACGGGGAACCTGACTGAGTAACAACTATACCGGAGGTTGACAGGATTCCCTGTATGGATCTGTAGAAATCTTCCATGAAAAGTCCTTCGGCAGGGCCAACGGGATCTGTGGAATCAATGATTATAAGGTCGAATTTTTCCTTTGTATTCTGTATGTATTTCACGCCATCCTCGATTCTAAGGGAAACCCTCTTGTCTTCGAATGATCTGTAAAGTTCAGGGAAATATTTCTTTGCTACCTCAACAACATGGTTGTCGATTTCAACGTTAACTATTTTATCAAAACCGATTTTTACCAGTTGCCCGGCAGTGCCACCATCACCGCCGCCAATAACAAGAGCGGACTTTGGTTCCTTTGATGCCAGAAAATATGGCACCAAAGTGATCATCTCGTGATAGACGAATTCATCTCTTTCTGTAAGCTGTACAGTGCCGTCTATTGTCAGGAGTTTACCAAAATCATACGTGTCAAAAACATCAATTCTCTGGAAATCAGTTTTCACAGACAGAAGTTGATCCATTACACGGAATGACAGTTGCAGATTGTCTGAATATCTTTCAGAGAACCAGTTTTCTATTAATTTCACGGGTACTTCAATACTTAAAGCATATTTAAGAGTTCAGAGCAGGGATCTAATGGTGCTTGATCTTCCTCAAACCTTCTTCAGAATTTCACGCAGAGAGAAGATTTACTTGTGATAGCTATTTTCAGGCGTCCGTTTCTGCAAGATATCCATGTTATCCGGTGAATTGCAGAGAAAAATTTCGTTATATATTCAGATGTGATGGTTTTCCAAGGACTGGTGTCCAGACATAGATCGTTTTTTAGCTTGTTGGTTGAGTGCAGGGAAATACGCAGAATCCGTGATATCCGTAAAATCCTGCAATTAATATTTGTTAATTTTTATTATAAATATATAATATCTGCTAACCCAAATTTCCCTTGATTGTATTAAAACGTCAATACAAATATTTTAATACAACTAAATATATTATCATATTGGAGGGATGACATGGTAGGAATAAGCGAGCTCTCTAAGACGGTTTCGAAAAAGACGAACACAACGCAGAAGGTTGCGAGAAACGTTATCAAGACCTTCCTGGACACTGTTGTCTCCGAGGCAGACAGAAGCAGCAAGATAAACCTTGCTGGTTTTGGAATCTTCGAGAGAAAGATACAGCAGGCCAGAAAAGCCAGAAACCCACAGACCAAGAAAATTATAGACGTACCGTCCAAGAAGAAATTTGTCTTCAGAGCATCAAGCAAAATAAAGTACAAATAATCTTTAAATAATAAATAAATTAATTTTTTGAAATTTTCTTCTTTCTTTCTTTTGATGAGAATCCAGTCGTTTCTTCGATCAGTTTGTTGAAAATTCTCACGGTTTCAAGCGGATCAGAATGGGTATGATCAGTTTCTGTGACCACTTCCAGGTTTTTTCCGTTGAAATATAGGTCTATAACTTTTAACCCCGGAATCGTGCAGGTTACATGTCCATCCTTCGATTCGCCATTGCCGGTAACCGCTTTCGCCTTCTCGAGAAGAAACTCTCCAGTGATTTCTCTTCCTTTCTTAACGGGATATTCTCTAGTCGTTGTTCTCACCTTTCTGACGCTTTTTTTGTTGCAGCCTTTTTCTGGAACTTTTTCGACAGCGCCCTCAGGTAAATAAGGTTCATGTACTGAGAATCATGTTCCAGAAGTGGAGAACTGGAAATTATTGTCATGTTGGAACTGAAGTCTACCAGGATTTCAGCCAGAGTTTCAAATTTCAGGTCACCGTGTTTTATGGCGGTGAGTTTTCCCTCGTTGTGGTCTTCATAGTCAACTCCGGAGAATTCACTGTAAAGGTCGCCTTTGCTGTATTTCTGAAATTCACTGATAACGGCATCGAAATCCTTGACTTCTATAAGCGAACCACCGGTGACAGAGTGAACGTGCGGAAAATTCAGGATTGGTTCGATCTCATGAACCTTTTTGGCAAGTGACATGAGTTCAGATACCGAACCGAATATTTCTGATTTACCTGTTGTTTCAACGCCAATGTAGGGGTAACCTGAATCGTGAGAATAACGTTTGGCGATGTCGGAATATACCTCAATAGCTTTTTTGAGGCTGTCCTTTTTATTGCCGTTATAGAAACCAGTATGAGTGATGACTCTGTGAGCAGCCATTGCCTTGCCTATTATCAAGGTCCATTTGAGATGGTTATAGGATTTGTCTCCCATTTCATCTTCCTGAAGCAAGTCCATGTAGTATGGAGCATGCATTGATAGCTTGACATCAAGCTCTTTCGCAAGCTTGCCGCCGTCATTGAGATCGTCATAGTTTTTTGCCATGTTCCAGAAGAGTTCCTGAACTATGTCGTCCTCTTCTATGACAGCATCTATACCAATTCCCTGATAGTTGCCGTCTTCATCCTGTCTCAGAACATCAACAATAATGGATGAGTCGATATCCCTTGGATTCTGGCCCGCATATTCCAAGGCTGGCCTTTCTTCGACGTTAACCCTTAGCAGCTGGACTTCAAGAGCGTTTAGACCAAGGTTGTGTGCATCCTCAACAGATTCTATAAAAGTCCTACCTTTGCTGGTAAGGGGTATCCCAGCTATTCCAAACCTTATCATAATGCATACTCTCAATACTCAAACATTATTTAAGTTTATCAACAGGTATGTTGCAGCAGGAATGGAAAACCACTATTTTTTCCTGTTACGATCTGCATCGAATATGTTAAATATTATCAAAACATTCAAAAGCGATGGTGATTAATCGGAAAGGGGACGTTTCCATAATTATCTCCATTGGAAATTATTCGGGTGATCATAATGAATGTAGATCCAAATTTAACAAAATATCTAATCAAAGCAAAGATTTCTACGGATGGGGTGGTTGAGAAGCCTGATGTGGTAGGAGCCATATTTGGGCAGACTGAGGGACTTCTGGGTGAAGAACTTGATCTCAGGGACCTGCAGAAAAGTGGAAAAATTGGTCGAATTGAAGTAGAAATAGACAGTAAAAAAGGAAGAACCGAGGGATACGTTTTGATACCTTCAGGTCTTGACCAGGTAGAGAGTTCAATTCTGGCTGCTTCTCTTGAGACCATTGATAGAATTGGTCCGTGCAAAGCAAAGGTTGAGGTTGAATCCCTTGAGGATGTCAGGATACAGAAGAGACACAAGATCGTTGAGAGAGCTGAAGAACTGTACAAGAAAATGAGCGATTCAGGAAAGAGCGTCAGCGAAAGTATTGTTGCATCTGTAAGGGAAGAGGTCGAAAAAGGAGAAATTACATCTTACGGCGAAGAAAAATTACCTGCGGGTCCGGCAGTTAAAGACTCAGATTCCATAATAGTCGTGGAGGGTAGGAGTGATATCCTGAACCTGCTGAGATATGGAATTAAGAATACCATAGCCGTACAGGGAACAAATATTCCGAAAACTGTACAGAAATTATCCAGGGAGCGCACGGTTACTGTTTTTCTTGATGGAGATCGCGGAGGAGACCTGATTCTAAAGGAGATGCTTCAGGTAGCAGAGATCGATTTTGTTGCCAGAGCCCCTCCAGGAACCGAAGTGGAAGAACTTACCTACAAACAGATAGTTAAGGCGCTAAGATACAAAACTCCAATAGATCAGTACCTGTCGATGAGGGGAATGTCCGATGAACTGAAGGAACTGACAGAACGCAACACACCGGAAAACCAGAACAAACAGATCAAGAGAGGCTACGAGGACGCCAAGTCAGTCGTGGAGATAAAATCCCTCAAATTTGATGAAGAGGAGAAGAAAGAAGAGAAAATTCCAAAAGAAAAGATTCCAGTAAAGATAGAACAGCCAGAACCGGAAGAAATTCCTGGAAAGGTTGATTTATCCAATACAAGGTCTATTGAGAAGAGGGGCATCGTCCTCACAAAGGATAAGATGACCGAGGTCTATAGTCATGATGGAAACATAATTGCAGCTTTTCAGGTTGCTGAAGCAGTGGAAAAAATGAGTGAAATTACTTCCGGTGAAACAATAATTACCGGAGGCGTTATTTCTCAGCGCCTTGTTGATGTTGCTTTCAAGTCCGGGATAAAGAACATATATGGTGCCAAGTTGGGGCACATAACCAAGAAGCCGACAGAAGTCAGGGTAATTTCATGGGAGCGCCATTCATAAATACCGAGATCAGGGATGCGACTGACACTTCCCAGATTCCAATTCCGTCCAACCCCCTGGAGAGAGTCATAGGACAGGATGAAGCTGTCCGGATGGCTCAAATTGCGGCGAAGCAGAGAAGACATCTGCTCCTAGTGGGACCACCTGGTGTGGGAAAGTCAATGATCGCACAGGCAATTTCGTTTTATATATCAAGACCGCGTGAAGAGATAAGGGTCGTACATAATCCACAATATCCAGAGAGGCCGTTTATCGAGGTTAAGACTGGAGTTCAGATAAGTCAGGAAAAAGAGGAACAGAACCTGGTTGAGGGAGAGATCATTGATCCCAG
>JAJZOT010000158.1 GCA_021847855.1 Thermoplasmata archaeon
GCATGACACCCGGTATGACGGTATCCACATCACTGGTATCATCGTCGTCTTCACAACTTCAATACGTCAACAAGTCGGACTTCCTCAACTACGAAATAGGGAACTACGGATGGGCATACTACACACTTACAGGTGGAGCCCCGACACCATATCAGTTCCTGTTCCCTGGCACAATGCCCGCCCTAGCAGGAGCAACCAACCTCTGGAGCGGAAACAACACGATAAACTCGGAACCGGATACAGGACAGGGAGTTACAATTGCTGTAATAGAAGTTGGTCTCATCGATCCTTCATATCTCTCCCAGTTCTCGGCAGAAGTATTCGGCAATGCAAATCAGCTTCCTGACAGAGTAACCCAGATCGGTGTGGGAATACCAACACTGAACGATGGAATCCTCATAGGTGAAGAGTACGGGTGGACACTGGAAACTGCTCTTGATATTGAATATGCAGCAACCATGGCTCCCGGTGCGCACATAGATGTAATAGGTGTTCCAAGTGCCGATTACACATCCTTCTTTGACGCATACTCATTTGTGACCAATTATCTTACGGGAGGACAGGCATTGAGTGTTCCGGCGGGCAACGTGGTTTATGGGCCTTCAGCTGGTGCAACATCCGTTACAATAACAAGCAACTCATATGGTTCTGGGGAACAGTTTCTCAACTACTTCGGATCTCCCATGTATGAGTCTGTGGCTAACCAGCTCCTTGAATCCATGAATGCAGTTGGCGTTACAAACTTCTTTGCGTCTGGAGACTATGGTTCATGGGGCGGGGATTACGCGGCTGCAGCTTCTGCAGATTTTCCGGCCATATCAAATGGATCCACATCAGTGGGTGGCGGAATGGTGACGGCCTACGGTTCAAACGGTCAGGAGTTTCCGGTAACAGGTAACGTTGTTAATTTTACTGAGGTCGGTCCAATTTACGCAGTTCCGGCCCATGGGATAGACAGTTACACATACTGGTCTTATGGATCTGGACTTCAGGGAACATATATGGGTTTTGTGGGAGGAGGTTTCGGAGAATCCATGTCACAGACTCAGCCATGGTACCAGAACGCGGTTGACACATTCAGCACAGGGGCAGCAACAGATCCGGTAATCAGTGGAAGCGCTGCTTTCAACATGACGGTATTCGTCTTTGGAGAATGGACTTTCTTCTATGGGGGACATCATTTGCAACACCAACGACGGCCGGTGAATGGGCGCTCCGGCACCTAATCCCTTTCCATGCCTTTTGCCATTAGAAAGCCCCTGGCTCTTTCAGTGTACCTGTATCTGTTAACAATATCCCAGAAATCCCTGGAATGATCCGGATGAACAAGATGAGCCATCTCATGAATGACCACATAATTCAGCACCCATTGAGGAAAATCAAGCATTCTCTCGGATATCCTTATTGTTTTATTTGCAGGTGTACAGCTTCCACTTATAACATTCTGGTTATCCACAAACTGAATTGAATTAACCGAAAGCCTTCCAAGGAAAAATTCATCGTTAAATTTTGCAAAAAGTTCAGACAGGAGGATTTGGGGTTTATCATGGCTTACTGAACTCTTTTTTTCCAGTTTTTTTGCGATCAGGTCAATGTGCTTCTTTTCCTCTGACGGATCCAGTCCCATTGGAAGGTGAATAATTATCACGCCATCTTTTACGAATCCCTGTATGGTTTTTCTCCTTCTTCTGCTTCTGTAAACAACGATCTCCATTGATATCATCCCTGTTATCTGTTACAGATTAAACAATATTTTAACATTTCGAGCAGGAATTCCCCTTTCGCAGGATAGGGGACGAAAGCGAACGAAAACATGATATTGCTGTCAGGACACTGTTCAGTCCGCTGGCAGATGGAAGTGATAATGGACTCATAGCATATTGCTTCATGCGTGCCTGTGTGCGCGAAGTGGATGGCTCAGAATGAAGGAAAGAGTACCTTCGGGACGAGGGGAATTAAAGCCCACGGAGATTCCGCCAGCAACCTTTGAAGCGTGAAGTTCCCTGCGAAAGTCGGGAGAGGAGGTCACAATGTTGGCGTTAAACGTATTACCTTTGAAAATACTTATACAAATTTTTGCATTCCGTCCCATGGTCAATTTTATTCTGGATGAAAACATATTTGTCCCGATTCCCCTGATGGAGATGAAGAAGAGCCTGAAGAAGAAGCATAGCGGATGGAGAGGTATCGCGGGGGATCTGTTCGCCCAGTATATACAGAAATCCGGCAGTGGTTTCCGTACAATGGCAGATCTGATGTTCAGGGAAACAGAGATAACTGGAAACATTTATGACTTCAGTAATTCAGACGTCATTGATCTTCAGGAATCAATAAATGGAATTGACCGGAGATTTGGAGAGATCTCCGAATTCATTTCAACACTCAAAATGAGTGAAACCAGGACCATTATGGTGGCTTGCTACGACAGAACTGTAAAAATTCTCTGGGACAACAGGTCAAATGTCCTCAGGGATATGCTGGAAAAAAGCATCTGGAATGAGACAGACACACTGTTCTATTCATATTTCAATATGTTTATCAACGTAATGAGCAGAATGGTTATTGATCTGACCCATGAAGATGAGAAAAGATCCGGAAATCTCACGTCAATGATAGGTATGGTTTCCGCAGTATATGGAAGCATCATACTTGCATACACAGAAGGAGTCCTGAAATATGAGCTGCTCCTTGAAAGAATGACGGATCTTTCGACATTCTCCGGAACCTTCAACATAAGTACCTCAAGAAGAATCAGGAAGGCAATTGATGCATCAAAGAACGTTGCAATATTTTCGGAATGACAGTGATTCGGAATGGATGAGGTCAACATTATTGATGCAGGAATATTGCTGGACATAGTATATGATGAAAGACCCATGCATGAAAATGCAATGGAATTTTTTAAAAGATACGGCAATCAGGGTCTTGCTGTGGAAAGCAATGTGAACAGAAGGTGCCAGAGATCAGTTCTGAAATGTGCTGGGAAATTCGTCAGTGAATTTGGTGAATTTCTTCACGGAAGAGGTGAGGAGGGCAACCCTGTGGATCAGTGGGACAGCATGGACAGACCATTAAGATCGACACTTCTTGAATCTTTTACCCGGATGTCAATCGCATCTTCCCAGTCGGATGGGGAAGGATATAATCTTTTCAGCAGGTCCCTGGTAAATAAAGCAAAACAACACCTTGTGGAAATGGACAGAATACATGTCAGGGAATATCTGCAGATACTTCCAGCGGCGCTAACGGATCATCTCAGTGACAGCATAAAGGAGAATTTCATCTATCTTGTATCACTGAATACGGTGGACGGCAAAGATATTGTGGGCATAAGAAAGGCGTTATATGAACACATTTCATTCGATTCCATGGACACTGCAATGACACTTGCCGGTCTTGTATGCCTGATATTATACGGCAGCCCGGGAAGAAAAAAATACAACAGTATAAATTTTTACACAGGAGATAAGATTTTCATTGAGGATTTCAAGAAAATAAGGGAAGAGAAACACTCATTCATCATGGAGGATGGAGGCAACATAAAAATAGCACTGGGATCAATAAACTTTGAAAAGCCATACTGAATTCTACGGTCTCTGTTCTACGCTCAAGATGAAAGTAAATGTATTCTGGGATGTGGTCATAAATTACTCATCTAAAGGGGACGTCGGGCATGAATCACAGGACATGACCATAAATGTACAAAAAAGTCCAAATTCTCCAAAACCTGGTTGATGTACCCTGAACCTGTTTTCAGGCAGAAAATCTTTCACCTTTCCAGTTCTGCACAATCACCGGTAGTTTTCAACTGTTTACCCTTTTCACGAAAAGGTTGAAGAGGTTTGAGAATCCGTCCTGCCAGGTCTTTAGTTTTGGTTTTGTGATCCTTACTCCATATCTTATGGGTATCTCAATGAAAGTGCCCAGCCTGATTGCTTCAATCTTAATGTCCTCTGAAAAGGACATTTTGTTGCTGAGCTTCCCCATCATCCTGTAGAGATCCGACCTGAAAACCCACATCCCGCTCTGGGAATCGTTCATGGAAACTTTGAATAAAAGGCCCGCAACTTTATTGAGTATGCTGTTTCCCACATAGTGCAGCGTTGTATAGTTCTTGTCAGTCCTGAATTTCATCCGGTCTCCCGAAATGAAATCAACCTGATCATAGACAAGGATCTCCACAAATGGTCTCACCATGTTTGTGGGATATGTCCCGTCACCATCCATGCATATGATTATGTCACCTGTAACTTCATTCAGTCCGGTCTTGTAGGCTCTTCCATAACCTCTCTCAGGCTGCTCAATGATCCTTGCCCCCTTCTCCCGGGCAATATCTCTTGTCCTGTCTGTGGAATTAGTATCAACTATTATGATCTCGCTGACACCTGAATTCCTGAGTTCATCTATAATCCCCCCGATGGTGTTTTCTTCATTTATTGTGGGAATCACTGCGCTGAGCTTGAAGGTGAATGGGTAGTCATCTATGCTGGTTTTATCGGTCATTCTAACGGAACATAATTGGTTCACGCATATATTAAACTCTTTACTATGAAATGAGAAAAGAACGGAGCTAAGCACCGTGGTATACAGTTGCCTACATTTATGATCAGATTTACCCTACAGCTGCACTCCACGTTCTTCAGGCAATGATAGATTATGGAATAGTTGGAAACGAAGTGCAGTATCTGGAAGTGAAGCCCGATCAGGGGAATCAGCATTTGTTGAACCAGGCCATCCCATATACAGAGCACCGGGGACAAAAATTGATACGGGGAGTGGAGGCATGAGGGATCATTTTCGAACATACTTACAGGTTCCGCAGTATTTCTGCTTAAGTTAGGGGCCGGGAAGTTTCGGTTCAGCAGGTTTCCTGCCTGGAAAAATATTGAGAATCGATCTGACTGGGAACGGCGTACTTGCAGAGTTCAATATTTTTCTCAGCATGAATTCAACAATTTTGTATTCATCAAAGTTTGCGGGTATATGGCGGGGTATGATGGGATGAGAAGGCTTATTTCTGGAAAAATCAGTGGAACTGGTC
>JAJZOT010000159.1 GCA_021847855.1 Thermoplasmata archaeon
CAATAAAGATCAAACCTGATGATCCTCTATATCACTTCAATCTCGGCAAATCATACCAGGATCGTGGCAAGTACGATCAGGCACTGGAGGAGTTCGAATCCGCAATCAAGATAGATCCATCGAATTCGGATTATCAATACATGGTTGCAACCATGATGATAAAGCAGCGTAAGACAAAGGATGGCGCCAGGAGACTGGATGAGGCAATAAAGCTGAATCCATCGAACCCTGCATATCATTATGAAAAGGCATCTGCCCTCATGAAATTGAGACAGTATGATGAATGTCTTGTCGAATTTGACAAGGCAATCAGTCTTGATCCAAAGAATGCAAAGTATCACAGGGAGAAGGCAAACGCTTATTCAGAAATGGAAATGTTCGATAAAGCTGTTGATGAATTCGATAAGGCAATAGAATCAGATAAGGAAATGATTGATTACAGACGAGATAAGGCAAATCTTCTGATGGAATTATCAAGGCATGAGGATGCGGTCAGAACCCTCGATGATCTCCTTAAGGTCAAGGGTGGATATCCGGATCTCTGGGCGCAGTATGCTGAGGCTCTGACATATGCACGCGGCCCGAAGGATGGAATAGAGGGATTATACAAGGGAATCAGGAGTCGTGCAGTGACACCGAAGCAGATGTGTGAGGCGATATCCGATCAGCTGAAGAAAGAATCTCCGCAATCTGTAAAGCAGATGTTCATACAATATTACAGGGATAACTGCGAAAAGAAGCAGGAATGAAATAATCCTGATCGATTGGCGGCAATACGGTGCTGGTCGATCCTATCCTGTTTCCCTGAATATTATATCAAAATTTTAAGAGTGAAAAATTGCAGATTTCTACAGAAACAGTCTGGATCATAAAGATTGTATATCCACAATCATTGGGTAAACATGATTTCTGTGATCGGTCTGGGAAATATTGGTTCTTTAATAGCCAGCAAGCTTTCTGAAGGCAATGATGTAGTTGCTCTTGATTCGGATAAAGGCCGGGTAGATGCATTAAGAAACGTAAAGGGGATTTCCGGCAGTATAATGGAATCAGCCGATATCATAAAGAAGAGCGATCTTGTCGTTGTAGCCCTTCCCGGCCAGGTTGCGTATCTGCAGGTAAAAAAACTTCTGGAGTGGGGGCTGAACGTCGTTGATGTGTCATATAGTCCTGAAAACCCGTATGATCTCGATAAACTTGCAAGATCGAATGGTTCTCTTTATGTTCCGGACTGCGGTTTTGCGCCGGGGTTATCAAATATACTGGCTTACAATCTATATAGCAAGTCCGGCGTTCAGGATATTGAAATTATAGTTGGTGGATTGCCCGAAGAAGCAAAAGAACCTTTCCTTCACTCTGTTACATGGAGTGTCGAAGGCCTGATAGATGAATATACAAGAAAAGCTAAGATCCTGTCAAACTACAAAATTATGGCAATGGACCCTCTTGATGAAATTGGATCACTAATTCTGCCCGGTTTTGGAGAATTTGAATATTTCATTTCTGATGGACTGAGAACGCTGCTCTCAACACTCAAGATTAGAAACCTGTCGGAAAGGACAATAAGAATAAAAGGACACCTGGGTAAGATGAAAGTACTGCGGGACCTTGGGTATTTTTCAGACGATGAAATTGAGGGAACGACCGCAAGGAAATTATCAGAACACATCTTCTCCAGATTCAGAACACCTGGAAGAGATCTATGCATATTGATAGTGAGATCTGCAGACGATTCCAAAAGATCAATGCTCACAGCAAGGGGCAACCGGGACCATACTGCAATGAGCCTGCTCACCGGTCTGCCTGCGGTTGCAGTTTCCAAACTCATAATTGATGGGAGAATAGAGGGCATTGGCACGTTCCCTCCAGAATTAATATCTGAAAACAGTGAAGACCTCAGATACATTATCAGGGAACTTACTGAATCTGGTATTGAATTTAAATCAAGCACTTAGTTTTTCCCAATATCAAATAAATTACACAGCATGGAGTGGGCGTCGAAAACAGATATCTTGAACTCATTATAAAGTATGGCAAAAATTTACGGTAACAATCCCACCAATTCACATCATTTGTATGAGTTTATCTGTCCTATTGTTATCAGGTGGTCAGGAAAAATGAGCTTCGCAATTGACGTTCAGCATCTTACAAAAAAGTTTCATTCTACCCTTGCGGTAGACAACCTGACTTTCCAGGTCGGTAAGGGAGAAGTCTTTGGATTGCTTGGTCCAAATGGCGCCGGTAAGACTACTACAGTCAGGATGTTATGTTGCCTGATACCGCCAACAGAAGGATCAGCATCGATAGGAGGGTATGATATTTCCAGTATTGAGGGCTCAATGAAGGCAAGAAAAATAATCGGTCTGGTGCCCGACAATGTTGGTCTTTACGATACTCTAAGCGCAGTTGAGAACCTTCAATTTTATGGTAAGATGTACGAAGCACCTGACCAGCTCGTAAATGATAATATTGAAAAGTATCTCAAAATGCTTGATCTTTGGGAAAAGAGAAATCAATCTGTCGGAACATATTCAAAGGGAATGAGGCAGAAGGTGGCTGTTGCAAGGGCGCTCATCCATGATCCGGAGATACTTATTATGGATGAACCGACAGCTAATCTTGATCCTGAGGCCTCACGGACCATACGTGATTTCATAATTGAGCTGAAGAAAGAAAACAGAACTATAATGCTTAACACACACAACCTGGACGAAGCACAGAGGATCTGCACCAAGATTGGCGTTTTGAAAACGCGCATGATTACTGTGGACACACCGGGCAATCTTCAAAGATCTTTCTCTGGCAGCAGGATATCGATTAAGCTAGCCAATATTAATGCTCAGATATTGCAGGCAGTGAAGGTGCTAAACCTCGGTAATGTATTACAGGATTCTGACACGCTCCTGATAGATCTTGCTGATATTGATAAGGATACCCCGGTGGTCGTCAATGCAATATCCGCAGCCGGCGGGAAAATCCAATCTGTGAATGAGGTAAAGATGTCTCTTGAAGAAGCATACTTCAAGCTGGTGGGGGAGGAATAGATTGAGATTGCAAAAATCATGGACGATCGCCAAAAAAGATCTCAAAATATATCGGAAGAGAAGGTCGCTTGTTGCATTCACATTCCTATTGCCTGTTGTTTTTGCAGTTGCTCTTCCGCTTATTTTATATCATGTTATTATAGCAAAGTCAGCTCCGCCTTCAACCGTTGTTGGATTGCTCAGCTCGTTTGCTTTCTTCTTCATGATCATATCAGCCCTGGTACCGCTTTACCTGACATCATACAATCTTGTCGGGGAAAAGGTCGAAAAGAGCCTGGAACCACTTCTGGCAACACCGACATCAGATGGCGAGATACTCATAGGTAAATACATTGCATCTTTCATACCTGTCATTATTGGATTGTGGGCCGGAATCTTCGTTTTTTATTCATTGATTGATGTTACGACATACAAGGTCATAGGATATTATTATTTTCCAAATTATGGCTCTGTTATCCTGATATTCATAGGATTGCCGCTGGCAATGCTCTATGGTATCAGCTTTGGTACTCTTGCTTCTTCAAGGGCATCAAGCGTTCAGGGTGCCTATCAGTTGGGTGCGGCCTCACTATTTCCCTTCCTTGTGCTGTATGTTCTTGGAGAGGTTCAGGTCATATCTCTTTCAAGTACGGAGAACATACTGATAATATCATTATTTTTACTCATTGCAACAGTCGGCATATATTTCATGAGCAAAGCTGCATTTAACCGGGAAAAGATACTTACTGTGTGGAAATGACACATTTCTATCTGTCTCTTCAGGTTTATTAAATAAATTTAATATTTCTTAAAACAGACTGCATTTTCGGCATAATCTCAAATCATTTCTTTTTCGAAAAAGTCATTTATTCTTTATATCAGATTTTTCAAACCGCGATGGGGATCGCAGGTTCAATGCAAAGTAACATTCCATTGTCGGATTACTTTATGAGAAGATCTGAAAATAAATAGAATATTGCTGGTATCAGCATTGACCATAGATGCTGTTTTTGCGATCACTTTCTATTTTTTTATCTTCTTTTAGAAGTGTTCATCATTCAATCGGTGGAAAAAAAATCGATACGGAGCTGAAATCCGGTGGTGTGACATATCAGTTAGACAATTTTTCATCTTTAGCTCCAATTCACTGTTATATTTGAATGAAACAAAGAATCCATGAAGACTTATTAAGAAATTATGATGAAAAACGCTCCGGCCGCTTAAGCAATTTCGAAAAAAATAAAAGATACGCCGAATGAAGTGTGCTGAACCCTTAAATACTTAACGACTCTCCTAGATTCACATGTATAATTATGTTCTCATACCTGGAGCCTGGCTGGGAGGGTGGGCATGGAATAAAGTTAACCGGATACTTCTTGCAAATGGTCATAATGTGTTTCCAATAACACTTACAGGCATGGGCGAAAGAGTCCATCTTGCATCCCCTGATATTGGAATGAAAACCGCAATCGAAGACGTCATGAACGTAATTAAGTTCAATGATCTGGAAAACATAATCCTTGTTGGGCACAGTTTTGCAGGAAAGGTTGCTGCTGCCGTTGCCGATAGGGTACCAGAAAAGATCAGACTGGTGGTATATCTCGACTCATTCAGGCCTGAAGACACCAGAGAGCCGCAGGGGATTTTCGATCCAGCACAGGAATTTGGTCAACCTGAGAAAGGATCATTTGCGGTCCCTTTCTCAGAAGTGATTCTTGGAAATATTGGAAAAGATGTATTAGGCAGGAATAAGAAATGGATGATGGATAAATGCACTCCGTGGCCTGTCAAGCTTGCAACTGATCCGATTACGCTCACACGATCACCTAACCTTTTGAAGACAGCATATATTTTCTGCACATTAACTGGAGACCCGGTTGATGAAATAATCCAGGGAAAATGGGGCAAGCTCATCGGTCCATACCGGACAATGGAGACAGGCCATTATCCCATGGTTACGAAACCAGATGAACTTGCAAAGCATCTTCTCGAACTTCCTGAGATAT
>JAJZOT010000160.1 GCA_021847855.1 Thermoplasmata archaeon
AACTTACGCTCTGAAAGATCAGTATTTTTCCCTTGTAATCAAACCCCTTGATCTCCCCATGATGTGTTCCCTTTACGGTTAGCGTCTGGAAATTCTTCTTATCCATCAACTGAGTTTCATTGTTGTTTGATGAAACTGCTATGAAATCTCGGATCTCTGATACTTCATCGGAAAAAGTGTACTGTCCGTTGTAGAATTCATTCTGGACAATGTCAATCCGCCGTTCGGTTATGGGATCTATTACGGTGATAGTATTCGCATTGATCTTCTGGAGGATAAGGGCCGAACCCTTGTGTGAAATTACTGAACCTGGTTTCAGGTTGAGTATCCTCACCAGGTTGGTATACCGGTATAAATCACCCCCATCACCTCTTCCGGCCAGTTTCTTTGTAATCGTGGTTTCGGAGAAATAGTGATCGTGAATATATTTGGTAAGTTTGATCCCGTCCGTTTTCTTCCCAAGATAAATGTCGACTCCTTCTTTTACCCTTGTAATCTTGGACACAAAAGAATCACTTGCACTGGAGTCAAGGTTGTCCAGCATATTTGAGATGTTGGCAAGAACTGTATCTATTATCTTTGAATAATCAGTGGTATAAGTTCTCAGCTGGATAATGGATTCGTAATATGACCCGCTAATTTTATTGCAAGTGGGGCAACTGTTCAGAAGTATTTTGGACGGAATGCTCATACTTCTCCCCGGGACGCTTACGTTATCAGTCTGAATCTCCGTGTGAAAATCAATTCTGGAATCAAGTCGCCTCAGAATGATGTTATCCTTCCGCACCCTCACAGTGACTTTAGGGTCTTTCCTCACCAAGTGCTCTTCCAGTTTCCTGGAAAGCCCGTCTTCCACTTTACCTCTAGACCAGGAATTACCTATCTTGTAAGAATCACATTTGGGGCACAAGGTAACATCTACGGAACCAACAGTGGTTATCTGAACATGGTTTGACAGACACTCCCCACAGAGACCCCTGATAACTGCCGGATTCTTATCACAGACAATGCAATTCATGATTCATTCCGGTATCCTGTTATCCAACTTATAGTTTTTAACGAGTGCTGAAGATATCAGGTGTTTTCTTATCTCTGTAGTTCCTGCCCCTATCTGACCTAGTATCGCATCCCTTAGAAGGCGCTCAACTTCAGAATTCCTGACATACCCGATTCCACCGTATATCTGTATTGCCTCTCTCGCAATGTATTCCGCAGATTCAGCAACATGCATTATTGTGGCGGCAGCGCTTAACGAATTCATGGGATCTGTTTCAAGATCAGTCAATGCCTTGTTTGCAAGCAATTTACTTGTTTCATATTTTGTGTACATGTATGCCAGTTTTTCCTGGATCATTTCAAACTGGTAAAGAAATTTACCTGACTGTTTCCTCTCAGTAGCGTATTTTAGTGAGAGTTCCAGAGCCCTTCTTGCCAACCCGATAAATATGAATGACAGTATAACCCTCTCGGAATTCAACCCGCTCAGTATTATATCTTTCCCTTTTCCGTATTCACCGACAATTCTATTTTTAGGAATTTCAACAGAATCAAAAAATACCTCGCCAGTTGGAGACCCTCTCATTCCCATCTTATCAAATTTAACTCCCCTTGAAACTCCACTGTCGTTCCCCAGGACAGCGAATGCCGTATGATTCTCACCGGTCTTTGCATATGTCAGGAAAATATCAGAATACGGTGCATTGGTGATAAGGGTCTTACTCCCGGTTATAACAAACTTGTCTCCAACGGTTGTGGCTGAGGTTTTCATTGCAAGGGCGTCAGACCCGGACCCGGGTTCTGTGAGACATAGCGATCCGATCCATTCTCCGGATGCCAGTTTTGGGACATAATTTTCCCTTATGTATTCGGAGCCATTTCTATAGAGATTATCAAGACATAGATTGCTATGTGCGCCGTAAGAGAGAGCCAGTGAGGCTGATGCATACCCAAGTTCTTCTTCGATTATTGCCTGTGCCTTATAGTCCATGCCTGATCCCCCGTACTCTTCGGGAATCGTTACACCAAGGAATCCTAGCTTTCCCATTTTTTTAAAAATGTCAACCGGAAATTCATCCTCTTTGTCAATCCTGGAAGCCAAAGGCATCACCTCTTTGAGTACAAATTCTCTTGCCGTGGACCGGAATAATTCGTAGACTTCTGGAGAAGCAGTTTTTTGCATGGTGTGTAATAGAAAAATTGGATATTAATTAATGGCGATCATTTGGTGCGATATCTGGAATTGTTATGAGCTTGATTCCTTTGCTGGTTATGTTGAAATACTGATTCAGACCGATGATGTCCTTCCCGTTGTTGCCTGACACTCCCCACTCACGAGAATTAAAATAGTTGATTTTTAATATATGGGGGTTTGGGTGGAGAACTGCGATGGTCAGATATACCAACATATAGATTTGTTGGGTAAATTTCCATTCTCGCAGATAATAAGGAAATGTGTCTGGTCAATAAAATATAGGGCTTCACCACGCTGTCTGAGGAGAGGATATCACGAGATGCGATAAATGTGGAAACCGAATATCAAGACGGAAAAATTTTTGCAACCATTGCGGGAATCCTTTTGATGAAAATAACTCTGGCATGGACCCTCACAACATCGATCCATCATCAGATAATATCATCTCTCTGGACCCCAATGTCGATCCTTCGGTGGAGAGGGTGGTTGGGCAATTCACACCCAATAGGAATGCCCTTAAAAGTCTTTCAAGGCAAAAATTCGGGATTGCTTTAGTTCAGGTGACTTTAATGACTGTTCCTTCCGTGATACTGCCAGCCATTTCAATAGAACGCATTAGTCTCCATATCTTTGAACTCATAATTATTTCTCTGGTTATAGTGTCTTTGGCTTCAGTATTACCTCAATGGTTCAGCATAAGAAGCATTTCCAGAACCGTGTATGTTGTAACTGAGAAGAGAGCGATAATAGCTGCATCCCTCGGCAGGAAAATAAAAAAAGAATTTCCCATGAATGAAATTGAAAGAGCGGTTATGATCAATAGTCCACTTCAGACTATTAATTATTATGCAGTTTTTTTCCCGGCAAATGGATATCTTGACCTTAATGGATTGTATACCAATCTTCCGGTTTCCATTTCATTGTTGGCCAGGATACAGAATATTGACAAGAAGGAGCATGGAGAAAAGCCCAAATTGCGGCATATTTTTGCGAGTGCCAGAAAAATTTCAAAACAGGTTCGAAAAAGAAGCTTTCTCTATTTGAGTGAGCAGGATGCCGTTAAGATAGTGAACTTGTTTCAAAGTATAAAAACAGGGAAAAAAGTAATTGGTTAGATTCCTGAAGTTAACTTCTTGGTAAGGTGAAACAGCATCCTATCATGGGAAAAGTGGATCAGAATCAAATGATTGTAGCAAAAGTAGCATAAGGTTAATAATGCTTTATAATATGCCCTATAATAAGCCTGCAGGTAGTGAAACCTAGGGAAAGGCAAAGCATTGGGAACATAACGCCAGGAAAAAATAAGGGGTTTTTCCAGCTTTACTTTAAATCCGGGTTATCAGATTTCACTTTTGCAGGGAAGGTGCAAAATGTACGTTATAGTTGAAGATGACTATATAGCCAGAATCCCTCCAGAGAAACTTGGCCTGGATTACGATCAAGCAGTCCTTGATGTAGCGAAATCGTTACTTGAAGGTCGGTTGATAGATTTCAAAGATGAAAAGGACGATACGCGAATCATCGGAAAGTGTTATGTGGTATCCATCATGGGAGTCGATAAATTGGGCGATGGCGCAATAGTTCACGGTGATGGTGGAGTTTATCAATCAGTGCATTTCAAGGCTCTGGCATATTACCCGGAGATGCAGGAAATTGTTGAGGGAATTGTCGTTTCAATTCAGAATTTTGGTGCTTTCATAAAATTCGGACCGTTTGAGGGTCTGCTACACAAGAGCCAGATAATGGATGACAGGATAGACGTTGATCTTAACAACCAGCGTTTCATAGGAAAGGACACGAAAAGAGACATTAAGGCCGGTGACAAAGTGCGAATTAGAATTGTTGCTCTGAACCTTAGTTCTTCGTCTATAGAAGATAGCAAAATAGGATTCACGATGAAACAGCTTGGCCTGTCTAAAATAGACTGGCTAGGCAAAAAAATAGAGAATTAGATGTTATATGAAGCAAATCTATCGTGCCTGTAAAAAATGCAAATTGATAACAACTGAGAAGAACTGCCCTATTCACGGAGAAGAAAAAACCTCTGCAGAGTGGTTTGGCTTCATCATAATCACTGAACCCAGGCTTTCAGCAATAGCTAACAGAGCAGAAATATTGGAGCCGGGTAGTTATGCAATTAAAGTCAGGCAGTGAGTTCATAATCAGTGAAGACCTGCGAGTTGAGATTTCGAAGAGTAACGGGCCAATCTGTTCCGTTGAAAGTCTTTCTTCCGAATATAAGGATTGCAAAATTGTTTCCGTTGGCGACGTTACGACCCGGAACCTGCACAACGCGCTTTTGACACCTTTCCTGGAAGTGGTGGATTTAAAGACCCAACGCGGAACTGAGGGAGTGTTCAATCCGGTGCCAGGATCTTATAAAATACGCAATAATTCCGGAACTCTAAGCCATGACCTGTTCATGCTAATTGAGAGACTTATCGCTACTGGAGGAGGACGAATTGAGATAGATGGCGAGGAAGATCTTGCAGTTATACCAATAATTTTTTATTCAGACAAAAATACAGTTGTAGCTTACGGAATTCCAAATGTAGGAATGGCCTGCATAAGGGTAGATTCTGAAATCAAGGAACACGTTAAACAGTTAATAGAAAGGATGGAAATTAAATGCCAGAACTAAAAGTAGAAAACGAGAGGGACAACAAGCTCCTACACAGGAGAGAGATTCGGTACAGGATTGTCTTCAAGAACGAAGCAACCCCGAGCAGGGAGAAAATAAAGGAGATCATTGCAAAGAACACCGGTTCCAAGAAGGAACTCATAATCATAGATAGGAATATTCAGGAAACCGGAAAG
>JAJZOT010000161.1 GCA_021847855.1 Thermoplasmata archaeon
CTGATCGTCAATCTCTATTTCTCTCTGCACCCGATATTCCATGAATATTACAGGTTTCGGGTATTTTATATTGGGTATTTCGGAGTGCCCCAGCTGGACTATGCAATCCACGTCCTTGTAGACATCCATTGTGCTTATGTCACATGCGCCGTAGAACGGCTCTGAACTAACAATAACAGAGAATTTTTCAGAAAGTCTGCTGAAGTAATCAAATACATGAGGCTTCAAACCGTCCGGCAGCTGAAGTAGAATCTTCCTGGCTCTGATTTCGTCAAGCTTACTGATAACCTCGTCGATCGTGATGTTCAATTGTTGAGAATGCGAATCTCCTATTAAGAGATAATCGGAATACTGGAATTCATGGCCGGTCTTCCCGGTCTCCTGATTATCTGACGGTACGGGGCACAGGAGGAGGGGCTCTCCCGGCGGCAGGATGAACTCCAACATCAGAGAGTGAACACACCGTTCCTCATCACGATCTCACCGTTGTTTATCACGGTGTTGACGAGCCTGGAACCGTATTCATAAGGTATCTTCCTGTAGTCGTCAACATTAAGTATGATCAGATCAGCGCGTTTTCCAGGTTCTATTGACCCCGCAGATTCCTGTATCCCGAGAGAAAAGGCCGCGTTGACGGTTATTGCATTAAGTGCCTCCTCCACGGAAATTTTGCAGAACCTTATGGCAAGGTATACGGCAAAGAAGAGGCTGGTATTGTATGAAACGGGCGAAGAATCTGTTGCAATCGCAATCGGCACGCCTGCTTCTATGAACCTGCCAATATCAGGGTATCTGCCATCTGAAATGTTGAATGCGGTAATTGGAAGGAAAGTTGCAACTGAACCGCTTTTCCTTATCTTTTCAATTCCGGAGTCCCCCGTGAACAGGAGGTGATCCACGCTCCTGATCCTGTGTTTATCACACAGGTCAAGACACCCTATGTCTCCCAGCTCATCAGCATGCATTCTCAGCGGAATGTTCATGCTTTCGGCCGCCCTGAAGAATTCATCTGTTACGCCGGCAGAGAATGCTCCCCTGTCACAGAAACAGTCAACAAATGCTGTTTTCCCCTTAAATTTAGGAAGTATTTTCTCTATTACCTCGTGAACATAAGAATTCTCAGTGCTTCCCTTTGGAATAGCGTGAAGAGGCAGGAATGTGGGAATTATGTTCATGATGCCGATAGCGGATATCCTGTTTATCACGTCAAGCATCTTTGTTTCCGTTTCAAGGTCCAGGCCATATCCTGTCTTGATCTCCATTGAAGTGGTGCCGAAATTTATGGCGTCATAAATCCTCGCTAGGCTCTGCGAAAATATCTGGTCAATCGTGGAATTCCTTGTGTGCTCTACCGTTCTGTAGATTCCGTTTCCCGAGGTCAGTATCTCCAGATAACTCTTCCCCCTGGCCTTCATATAGAATTCTTCTTCCCTTGTTCCGCCGTATACGGCATGTGTATGGGAATCGATAAGCCCGGGCATCACAAGGTTTCCCCTGGCATCAATTATTTCCGGGTTGTATTTTGTTTTCAGCAATTCCGATCTGGTTGAATCGGCTATTTCTGAGATTTTCCCATCCCTGACAAGTATGACGGCATCTTTCCGTATCCTGATTTTTTTCAGCTTCTGCCTTGTTAGCGGCTCCCATCCGGCTCCCGCCATGGTCAAAATCTGGGACGCGTTCTCAATGAGAAGTGAAGTCATCCAACAGAAAAATGCCACATCTCCTATAAAGTTTCTAATCTGATGACCGGAATCAACGATACCTTCCATGAATGTTTAAAGTAAAGCCGGCCAGAACCCTGCTGCCAGAAACAGCACGAACCCAAGGAGAATCGGTATCATGAAAGGAACCCTGTATCTGAGGTACTTCTGTCCCTGGTACTCAAATACCTGGAAGGCGTGGGGTTTATGGTCAAGAACAGCCTGATCATAATTTATGGAATAAGGTTGTCCTGGAATTTTTGCATGTCCGTACCTGGAAGCAAGTATATGGCCGTATAGCAGGTATACTGAGGAGAAAACAGCAATGCTGACCAGTATTGCGAGACCAGCCGGAATATTATAATAATAGATGTTTTCTTTAAACAGGCTTCCTGTGTCAAACCAGTAAATGCTCATGGAGAACATGCAGGCAATTATGGCTTTTATATCGCCGTTCCCGAAAAACGTTTCCTGGAATCCTATGAGGTAAACCACCGAAATTATGACAAGTTGGAAACCCCAGTAGAAATCCGTGGATAATGTATAATAACTTGAAATCCCGAGGAAAACCATCCCGATGATTAGGTAAGCCCATGTATCCGGAACAAGGAATGCGAAAAAGAACACCAGAAGAGCAGCTACGATAAAGATAGTCGGGGCGCCGAAATAATAATTCTGGACTATGCCTGCAATCATCAATGGAATGAACAGGTATGACTTGATTGTCCGCGTCTTCAGGTCAGTGTACGAACCATAGACAAGTGACAGTAGAGCAATGATGATGACGGTATTCTGTAGCTGCACGAGTTCTGCATAATTCATTGAATTTACCTCACGACCTTCCCGCTAGAAACTTGTATACACGGGAAACTGATGAATAATCAAGATTCCCGAATCCTATCGAAGAGGCTGCGATATAGAA
Source organism: Thermoplasmata archaeon (assembly GCA_021847855.1). The sequence continues at coordinate 2,626 of JAJZOT010000161.1, forward strand.
TTGCATAGCACCTGCACCCAGTGGAACCGGGTTTTTCAGTGACATGGAAAGGTCCATGGCGTAATCGAGATCCTTTATCAGGTCTTTCAGCGTGAAATCTGGAATGAAGTCCTCCTTCAGTATGGCATCTTTCTTCATTTCGAGAACGCGGGAATGGGAACCACCGCTCAGAAGGATATCCATGGCAAGTTCTCTCGGTATTCCTGCGTTTTCAGCAGAGAACAGAGCTTCTGAAGCGATAGCAAGGTTTGCCGCCATCGCCATGTTGCTGATCAGTTTCATCTTTGTTGCATTCCCGGACTTCCCCATGTAAACCACCCTGATGGAGAATGAGTTTAGGACTGCCTCGACAGTGTGGAAAGCTTCCTCGTTTCCGGAAGCCAGGACCACAAGCCTGCCTTCCTCTGCAGCCCGTATGCTGCCAAACACCGGCGTATCCAGATAACTGCACATACTATCCTGAAGCCTCTTTTCCGCAGACATGGTAAACTTGTGGGAAACTGTACTGAGATTGACGACAATGCTTTTCGGCCTGATCGTGCGAATGAGTCCCTTTTCGCCGAATATCACGGATTCACAGGCAGAATCATCCGATACCATGATGAATATTATATCACAACTGGAAGCAATCTGGAACGGCTCTTCGTAAAATTTAATATCCGGGTGCAAGGAAGCTTTACCGCTATTTCTGCTGCAAACACCCTTGATGCGGTACTTCTCCTTCATCTTTTTCAGCAAAGGGGTTCCCATCTTTCCAAGGCCAATGAAACCTAACTCACCCATGGTTGTGTAGGGAACAAATGTTATAAAATTTAATCTATCTGCAGAGTGTGAAGAGCGGATCCGATAGTCTGAGAAGCACACTCAATCGATGAGTAATTGATTCCCCTGTTCACAAGATACGATTTTACCGTGTTAAGTGCAGAGTCCTGGGTGTTGTTTTCCTGGCTCAGGTGAGTGAGGATAATTCTGGAATTCGGTCCGGCCATGCTCGAAATCGCCTCAGCTGACTGTTCGTTGGAGAGGTGTCCGTGATCGCTGAGTATCCTCCTCTTCAGGTGGTAAGGATAGCTGCCGTTCTTGAGCATATCGATGTCATGGTTTGCCTCAAAGGCTAGTATGTCTGAATTCTTTGCCTCGTTGATCAGACCTTCTGAGACCTGCCCCAGATCAGAGATAACAGTAATTTTTGACTTTCCGGATTCAATTACGTATCCTACCGGATCAGCAGCATCGTGCGAAACGGAAACAGCCTTGACGTAAAAGTTTCCAATTGCAAGTGAGTCACGGATTCCAAACCCGTCCGTTATCCCCATTGCTTCAAGGGTGAGTTCCCTCGAATATATATCGAGGCTGTGATGCTTCCTCATCATTCCTACTCCTCTCGAATGATCCGAGTGTTCATGACTCACGAAGAGCGAGAAATCTCTGTGTTGTATTCCAAGTGACTCTATTCTTTCCCTGAATCTTTTGATAGTTATCCCGAAATCAATTATGAGAAGGGTTTCGTCGTCCCAGATCAGTGTAGAGTTTCCCCTGCTTCCACTGGAAATCATGTTAAAGTTCACGGAGCCCATATTATTAAATGTGAATACACAGGACTTATTTTTACATTTTCAGGAGCTGATTGCCCGGCTAATCTGAGTATGTGTCACCATCAGCAGGAAGGACAGGACTGATGTCATCCGGCCTGCTATAGCGAATTCTATTCTTGATCGTTCGATTCCCCAGTCACTAGCTCCGAATTAGCTAAGGAGTGATTGACAAATAACCTTTTTAATTCTATCTTCGTATATCACATGGGTAAAGGATATGGTTCAAAGTCTGGTGAATGAGGAACTTGAGAATTACGTAATATCAATGCGGCGACACTTCCACGAGAATCCAGAGCTCAGCTTTCAGGAAAAGGAAACTTTCGGCAGACTCAAAGAAGAGCTGGAAAAAATGGGATTGAAGGTAACAGAGGTTCCAAACGGTGGACTCTATGCCGACATTATTGGCGGGATAAAGGGCAGGACTGTTGCCTTGAGAGCTGACGTGGACGCCCTTCCTGTCACCGAGGAAAACACCTTCAAATTCATCTCCAGGAATAAGGGTGTTATGCATGCCTGTGGACACGATGCACACATGGCTATGCTTCTCGGGGTTGCGAAGATGCTATTGGCTAACCGGAATGAATTGAAGGGTACGTTCAGGATCATGTTTCAGGCAGCAGAGGAAAAACCTCCAGGAGGGGCAATTTCACTCATCAAGGCGGGTGCACTCAAGAATGTTGATTACGTGATAGGCCAGCATGTTATGACAAGGTCCCAGACCGGAACCATTGCATCATTTCCTAAAGAAG